>CAYTUH010000016.1:0-15299 GCA_964441165.1 uncultured Syntrophaceae bacterium | reverse complement strand
GGAGGGTTTGCAATCGCCCCAGCTGATGATATCGGAGGGTGCCACATCGATCCGTTCCTTCAGGTCCGACAGGAAATACCCCCCCTTGTCGCCGCGGTAATCGATATCCATTCCCAGAACCTTGCCGTTCCGCGAAAAGGAGTGGCAGTTGCCGCAGACGGGCATCTTTTCGAGAACCACCGGCGGTTTTTCGTAGGAGGAGAGATCGGCCAGGCACCACCGGAACATTTCGGGATGTTCCTGGGTGAAGGCGAAGGGAAGGGGCATCTGCATGTAGAGCAGCGATGCACCCACGGGATCAGGCGATATTGCGATGGAAAGGGAACCTCGGCCGGTGATTCCGGCATCTCTTCGGGTGTCGAGGCCGAAGACGGAAATGGAGGCTCCGCCCGTCAGGGCGCCCTTCTTGATAATCTCCCAGGCCTCCCGGTCGGGTGTCCACGATTGTTCGGCGGCAATATAGATCAGGGCCTGCTTTGTTCCCGCGAAGGTAATCCTGACGAGCCATAACAGGGAATCGGGACTGCCGTCGTTCCAGCTTATTTCGGGAGAGGCCATGTCTGAGGGAAAGAGTGCACCCTCAAGGGGGTTGGTGACCTCGATGGAGGGGTAGTCCTTCGAGGCATCGGTGTTACCGAGGACCTTTTCAACGGTCGCCCGGTCCATCTCACTTACGGGGTCCTTGTTCAGGTATGTTTCCTTCGGGACATCGCTTCCACGGGACGGGGTCGCGAAGAGGCCTGCAAGGAAGATACAGACACAGGCGGCCATTACGATGCCGGTGATTGCTCGTTTCATAAAGGATGTTCCCGTCTCTCCTGATCGTCCGGCACACCGAAAGAGGCCGGTCGCGTCTGTATATCATCGGAGCCGAAGGGCGACAAGAAATAATTGGCCGATGGGTCGGGGGGAGGTGAACACCCTGAAAAGACACCCGGATGCGGGTAAAGGTCGCGCAACAATCCTTACTTTGCCGCTGTTCCCGTTGTCTGGCCGGTCCAGGGGCGGCGATATATTGCTTGACAGTCGTCGCTGTAGCCCCTATCCTTACGACATATATAAGATTTATGTTGAGTGGTGTTTCTTAGGGCATGTGAACGTATACGCAAAAGGCATACCGGGAGGCAGGCCATGAATCTTAAATACCTTCCATGAATTTCTCATCGCCGCCAGTCGGAAACCTGAACAATCGATTGCCTGTTCGTTATCCTTTGATTTCCGAAAGAACGCCGCAGGCTGCCTGATCGCACGGAACCACCTGTGTGTCGAGCCGGCCCGCCCTTCATATTCCACCTGCAGCACCGATTCTTTACCTTCCCGCCCTGAAGTTGATGCCGGTATAGTCATTTCAAAAAAAGGATTGGCCGGTGTACTTGTCTAATGGCCTTACTTTCCTGTTTCGGGATGGCAGGTCTGTGAGCGAGAGGAAGGACCCCCGGAAAAGAGTCAGGACAGAATTACGTATCGCTTTAGCAACAGAGAGAGGTGGGCTATGAAACGTCGTAGTGGAGTGGCATTCCTTTTGGCCGGTATTATTGTATTGTCCGGTGCCCTGCTGTCCGAAGCCGCGGAACCTCCGGGTTTCGCCGAAGTGAAACTCCTTGCAGGAGATACCGCAGGAGGTGATTTTCTGGGCTGGTCCGTGTCGATGGACGGCAATGTGGCTGTCCTGGGGGCGCCCTTTGACAATGAGAACGGGCCGGGGCGCGGTTCGGTTTCCGTATTCAGATGGAGCGGAACGGCCTGGATTGAAGAGTAGAAACTGACCGCTTCCGATGGCGCAGATCATGATACTTTTGGTGTCTCCGTTTCGGTAAGCGGGGACACCATTGTGGCGGGAGCCTGGCATGACGATGACAATGGTGTCGACGCCGGGGCGGCCTATGTGTTCAGGTGGAGCGGAACGGACTGGGTGGAAGAGCAGAAACTGACTGCATCGGACGGCGCGGCAGGTGATCAGTTCGGCATTTCCCTTTCCCAGAGCGGCGATGTGACCGTTGTAGGCGCCCACTGGGCAAACTCATTCATGGGTAAAGCCTATGTCTTCCGGTACGATGGGAATACCTGGGTGGATGAACAGATACTCCTGCCGCCCGAGAGCGATCGTATGCTGGCAATATTCGGCAAATCACTTTCAGTGAGCGGCGACATCCTGGTCGTGGGCGCCGAGAATGTGGGCTATCCCGGAGACACCGGCAGGGGCGCGGCCTATGTCTACCGGTGGAACGGGGCCGCATGGTCAATTGAACAGAGGATTACCGCCTCGGACGGTGCCCCCTATGATTACTTCGGCACGTCTCTTTCACTGAACGGCGACGTGATTGCCGTGGGCGCTTTCGGAGACGATGACGGTGATTCCAATGCCGGGGCGGCATACATCTTTCAGTGGGACGGTGCCGCCTGGGTGGAGGCGTACAAGCTTGTCGCTTCCGATGGCGGGATGGATGATTCTTTCGGTTATTCTCTTTCGGCGAGCGGTGATCTGGTGTTGGTTGGGGCGCTCTATGGTGATGACAGGGGCCTCAATTCCGGCGCCGCCTATGTGTATATGCCCGACGGTGATGGTGACGGTATTGCCGATGCCGTTGATAACTGTCCTGCAATTTCAAACGCCGACCAGGCCGATGATGACGGCGACGGCAGAGGAAATCTCTGTGACAACTGTCCCGGTAAAGCCAATGCCGGTCAATCCGACGGTGACGACGACGGAGTGGGATATTCCTGTGACAACTGTCCATCGGTGTTCAATGCCGGCCAGCTTGATGATGACGGCGATAATGTGGGAGATGTCTGTGACAACTGTCCCGGTGACGCCAACGCTGACCAGCAGGATGCCGACCATGACGGCCATGGCGATCTCTGTGACAATTGCAATGATACCTTCAATCCGGATCAGGCCGATGGTGACGGTGATGACGTAGGGAATGCCTGCGATAATTGTATTGACACAGCCAACCGTTACCAATCCGACGATGACGGCGACGGTCCGGGAAACGCCTGCGACAACTGTCCCGGCGTCGCGAATCCGGACCAGGCGGACGGTGACGATGACGGCCTCGGTGATGCCTGTGACAACTGTCTTGCTGAGTCCAATCCGGGCCAGGCAGACGGGGACGGCGACGGTGTGGGCGATGTCTGCGACAACTGTCCCGATGCGGCCAATTCGAGCCAGGAAGATGATGACGGAGATGGTTTCGGGAATGCCTGCGACAACTGTCCCGCCCTTTCGAATGCCGATCAGGCAGACGGCGACAACGACGGCAGAGGGGACCTCTGTGACGTCTGTCCTCATGATCCGGACGATGATGCCGACAATGACGGGCTCTGCGGCGATGTGGATAACTGCCCCGGAGTTTCCAATCCCGGACAGGCCGATTATGACTCTGACGGTATAGGCGATGCCTGCGACCTTCCCGGCGACATAGCCAATGACGGTACCGTGGGAATCGATGATCTTTACTACATTCTCGGGTTCCTCGGCAAACCGGCGGAGACCTGCCTGGCCTGTGACGTTTACCGGGATGGGATAATCGACATGATTGATGTCAAGTTGCTGGTCCAGGAAAATCCCCTTCTTGTCCGGGACCGAAGAGTACGGCGACTCCTGAGGTGAGTAGTAAGAAAAGGCACAAAGGCACTGAGGCACTGAGGCACAGGGGCACAGAGAAAGACAGTAACAAAGCAACAGAGTACCAAAGTTCCTGAGTACTAAAACCCCGTCCTCCGCAGGGGGAGAACTTGAAACTTTGAAATCGAAACTCGAAACTTTCCCTGCCCCTCTGCCTTTTCCCCGTCTTTTATGATATATTCCGCCGCGCAATAGAAAAAAGTAACGAGGTAAAGAATTGGAGTTTTACTATGAACAATGCAATTGAAAAGCCGGATGACCTGAGCCAGGAAGAACTTGCCCGGTTTATACTGGATATGTTTCACCGCACGATGGTGCATTACACGCTCTGGTTCAGGGAAGTGGAGCATCAGATGGGGATGAAGAAAGCCCTCGATGTCATGAAGGACGCAGAGAAACGATCATACGAGATTCAAATGAACAGGCTGGCAAAGGTCCTTGGTTTTGAAATGCAGGACGGTATCCCAAAAGTACTGCTCGATAAGCCGAAGGAAGAACTTTTGGAACTGACAAAGAATCTGGGGGTCAACTGGATTGCCAATGACGGCATCTGGTTTCAGGCCGTGGAGGAGACACACGGTATGAATGATGCCAAGCGATGCAATGATTCCTGCTGGACAAGGTTTTCTCCCTTTGAGGCATGGTCGATCAAACAATTTCTGGGTCTGCCGGAACATGCCGGTCTTGAGGGATTGAAGAAAGCACTGCAGTTTCGGCTCTACGCGCAGGTCAATGTGCAGTCGATTGTCGATGAGAGTCCCACCAGTTTTGTGTTCCAGATGAATGACTGCCGTGTACAATCCGCGCGAAAGAGGCGCGGGCTGGATGATTATCCCTGTAAATCGGCGGGGCTTGTGGAATATGCCTATTTTGCCGAGGCAATTGATTCTCGTATTCGGACGGAATGCATCGGCTGTCCTCCCGACCCCCATCCCGAGGAATGGTTCTGCGCCTGGCGTTTTACCCTTCCCGAAACCG
Source organism: uncultured Syntrophaceae bacterium (assembly GCA_964441165.1). GTDB lineage: Bacteria > Desulfobacterota > Syntrophia > Syntrophales > UBA2210 > CAYTUH01. Next base: position 10,693 of record CAYTUH010000016.1, on the reverse strand, counting down.
ACTGAGAGAAGGCCCCGCGGGAGTTTCGGTACAGTTGGGCAGTATGATATCATGAAGACCGTGAAACCGCTCCTGATGGATCTTGAAGACACCCTCTTCCTGAGGGAAGGGGAACTCGTCATTATTGACCGACGAAGGCTCCCCCGGGAAATTACGCCCCTCCGGTGCGAGAGTGCTGAAGAGGTGGCACGGGCCATAGAGGATATGGCCGTGCAGGGAGCAGGCGACATCGCCGTTGCGGCGGGGTTTGGTCTCTACCTCGAAGCCCGTGCCCTGGAAGAGGGCGGGCGGGACAGGGATACGGGAGCTCTGGAGCGTGCCGCCCTGCGGCTCCGTTCCACCCGCCCCACGGGATTTCACCTTGCCCTTCTGCTGCGCAGGGCCCTTGAAAAGGTCAAAAAGGACCCGCGAGGAGCCTCGGCGGTGATTCTCGAATATCTCGAAGGTGTCATTGCCCGAAGCAGGGCGGTGTCGGAGGCGACGGGGCGTCACGGCGAGACGCTGCTTGCCCCGGGCGATACCATTCTGACCCACTGCTTTCCCGGGCCGGCCCTGCTCCATATGCTGAAATACGCTGTGGAAAAGGGGAAGACCGTCCGTGTCATGTGCACGGAGACGAGGCCCTATCTGCAGGGAGCGCGGCTTACGGCCTGGTCGGTGAGTGAAATGGGACTGGACACCACCCTTATCACGGACAACATGGCGGCACATTTCATGTCGCGGGGAGAAATTGACAAAGTCTTTACCGCCGCCGACCGCATCGCCATGGACGGAAGCGTGGCGAACAAGATCGGCACGCTCCAGCTTGCCCTCTGCGCCCGCCGGTTCGATATCCCCTTTTATGTGCTCGGCTACGGTGGTCCGGACCGGAATACCCTCACAGGAGGGGACATCCCCATAGAAGAACGCGATCCGCGGGAAGTGCTGGAGTTCAGGGGACACCTCCTGAGCGGCCCGAAGGTGAAGGCCCGCTATCCCGCATTTGACGTCACGCCCCCCGATCTCGTCACCGCCCTGGTAACAAAAGACGGAGTGAGGTATTGATAAAAAAGAATTCAGAAGCCAGAAATAAGAAGTAAGAATAGGAGCAGCTGTCAGCTTTCAGCCGTAAGCGGACAAAAGCAGTTTGAAGTTTAAAGTTGCCCTCCCTTCCGGGGCGCTTTGTTACTTTGGTACCATGAAATTTGCTTTTACTCTGTGCCTTTGTGCCTCAGGACCTTGGTGCCTGTCTTTTGTAGCTTTCAGCTGTAAGCGGACAAAAGCAGTTTCAAGTTTAAAGTTGCCCTCCCTTCCGGGGCGCTTTGTTACTTTGGTACCATGAAATTTGCTTTTACTCTGTGCCTTTGTGCCTCAGGACCTTGGTGCCTGTCTTTTGTAGCTTTCAGCTGTAAGCGGACAAAAGCAGTTTCAAGTTTAAAGTTGCCCTCCCTTCCGGGGCGCTTTGTTACTTTGGTACTCAGGAACTTTGGTACTCAGGAACTTAGGCACTTCTTCTCGTTCCCGAATTGGGATGGCGAATTCTTCCTTCAAGTGGTACAAAGGTTTGCAATAGTATCATAATCCTCAGAGGAGATGAAATGACTCGACATGAACGGGAAGAGGCACTCTACCTCTGTGCGCCCGTCAATGCTCTGGTGGAAGGGCTTTACGAGGAGAACATTCCCTTCAGCGAAATCAAGAGACATGGTGATTTCGGTATCGGCACCTTCAACGATCTTGATGGTGAAATGGTGATGCTCGACGGAATCGTCTACCAGATAAAAGGCGACGGCTCCGTCGCCGTGGTCGGTGACGAGGGGTTGACGCCCTTTGCATGCGTCACCTTCTATCGCCCGCTCAGTCATGACACCATTGATGCCGCCATGAACTACAGCGACTTTACCGGAATGCTCCACCGCCTCCTGCCGTCGTCCAATATCTTTTATGCCCTTCGGGTCGAGGGACGTTTCTCCCATGTCAGGACCCGTTCGGTGCCGCGTCAGGAGAATTACCGTCCCCTTGTCGAGGTGACGAAAGAACAGCCTACCTTTGACTTTCATGATATCGAAGGGACGCTGGCGGGGTTTTTCACCCCCTCTTTCATGGCATCCCTGAATGTGCCGGGCCTCCATCTCCATTTTCTGTCGAAGGACCGAAGCCGGGGCGGGCACCTCCTCGAGTGCAGCCCGCGGGAGGGGCGTATCGGCATTCAATTTCTGCACCGGCTGGAACTCTCCCTTCCCATGAGCCTCGACTACCTGACCACGGATCTGGACCGTGATATCAAGCAGGATCTGCAGAAGGCCGAGCGGTAATGCCGGCATTGACCGTGCCGCGGGCTCTGTTGCGCGTGAAATGAAACCGGTTACGAGGAGGAACATGGAAGGGAACAATAATCTCAATGTCTTTTTGAATCCCGCATCCGTGGCGGTCATCGGCGCCAGCGAACGGCCGGGGTCCTGGGGGTCCTTCATGATGGAGGGCCTCTTCTCCTGGCACTATCCCGGTGCCATCTATCCCGTGAATCCCCATGCGCAAAAAGTGTACGGAATTCCCGCCGTGAGGACCGTGAGCGCCATCGAAGGGCCCGTCGACCTGGCCATCTGTGCCGTGCCCGAAAGGACGATCGAGGAAGTCATCGAAGAATGCGGGAAGAAAGGCATCAAGGGGATGTCGATCATCACCGCCGGTTTCGGTGAGGCCGTTGACGAGGGGAGAATGCGCGAACGGGCCCTTGCCGAGTTGGCCAATTCCTACGGGATGAGACTGCTGGGGCCGAATATCAGCGGCACCTTCAACCTGCACGCCCGCTTCAATGCCGCCGCGTCACCGGCCGAGCATCTCCTCCCCACGGACCTTGCCGCGGTCTGCCAGGGCGGGTATGCCTTCTACGATCTCCTTGCCTCGGCTTCGTCCCGGGGTATGGGGGTGGGCAAGTTCATTCATACGGGGAACGAGTGCGACCTTACCGTGACGGATTTTCTCGAACATTTCGGGAATGACGGAGGGGTCAAGGGTATCCTCATGTATCTCGAAACAATCCGTGACAGTGACCGGTTTTTCAGTGTGGCGCGGCGGGTGACGGAAAAGAAACCCGTCGTGGTCTACAAGGCGGGACGGACTCCCGGAAGCGCACGGGCGGCACAAAGCCATACGGGAGCCCTTGCGGGAAGGAAAGAAATCTATGAAGGCTTCTTTCATCAGGCGGGTATCGTCCTTTCCCCGAGCATGGAGATACTGGTGCCGCTGGGGCATGCCCTGATCGAGAGGCCGCCCATGACGGGCAACCGTGTCGCCATCGTAACCGTGGGAGGATCCTGGGGCGTCGCCCTCTCCGATGCCTTCGAGGAAAACGGCCTTCTGGTGCCTGAGTTGAGTGCCGGTCTTCAGTTACGGCTCAGGGACCTCGGTATGCCTCTCAGGGCATCGACGAAAAATCCCGTCGATATCGGAGCGGCGGGATTCATCTTTTCTACGGATAGGATGGTGGACATCGGCAGGGAGGTGCTCTGTTCGGGGGAAGTGGATGCAATGATCCTCCACGGCTTCGGCAGACCGGGACTTCATTCCGATGAGACGCAGGCTACGTTGAAACTTTACGGGGAAGTAGAGAAGGAAGTGATGACCCGGTATTCGGCTCTTGAAAAGGAAACCGGACGGCCCGTGCTGATCGGCAGCCATTATACACCATGGGAAAGCCAGGCCGTTGCCGACATCAACAGGGAAGGACTTCGCGTATTCAATCATGTGGGGGATACGGCGCAGCTTCTCGCATCGCTCTGCCGTTCCGGGAAGATGAAAGGCAGAGGTGAATAGGGACACCGTCACATGGAAAGGGGGGCATATGGGGGATTATGGCGGGAAAAATGTCTTTGTTACGGGGGGGTCGAGCGGTATAGGCCTGGCGGCGGCACGCCTCTTTGCATCCCGTGGCGCCAATGTGATGATATTCGCCCGGCGGCACGATGCTCTGAGAGAGGCGATGCGCGAGATCGAAACAGCGAGGATTTCCGACAGCCAGCGGTTTTCCTCTGCCGCCGTCGATGTCTCTGATTATGATGAAGTCCTCGATGTAATGGCAAAGGCGGTGGATGAGTTAGGTGCCCCGCAGGTGCTCGTCAACAGCGCCGGCGTCGCCTATCCCGATTATTTCTGGAATATCTCCCTCATCAAGTTCAATGAAATTCTCCAGACCAATCTCTATGGTACCCGGAATACCATCGACTGTCTGCTCCCCTCCCTGAAAAAGCAGGGCGGGCATATCGTCAATATCTCCTCCATGGCCGGTCTCATCGGTATTTTCGGCTACACGGCCTACAGCGCCTCGAAATTTGCCGTCGTCGGATTTTCCGAATGCCTCAGGACTGAATTGAAGCCCTGCGGCATCACCGTGTCGGTCCTCTGCCCACCCGATACCGATACGCCCCAGCTTCAGGAGGAAGGCAGAACCAAGCCGGCCGAAACGAAGGCCATCGCAGGGGGCGCGGGGATCATGAACCCCGACAGGGTGGCGCGGGCGTTGCTGAAGGGAATGGAAAAAGGGACCTTTATCATCATTCCCGGTATCGAGGGGAAACTCATCTTTCTGGCAAAACGGCTTTCTCCCGCCCTGGTGGAGCGCTTCATGGACTGGAAGATTGAGGGAGCCGCCCGGCGGCACCTCGGGACCGGGAAATTGTGAAAAAGACGGGACCGGAGTGCAACAGCCTCAGAGGATTAACGGAGTAAGGATTGAGGGATTGGAGTATTAAAAAACAGGCACACAGGTCCTGAGGCACAAAGGCACAGAGAGAAAGAAAAAAAGTGCCAAAGTTCCAAAGTTCCTGAGTTCCAAAGTAATGCGCCGATGAATCGGCGATATGTTCACAGCTTTTATTCTTACTTCCGGCTTCTGAATTCTTTGTTTTTTCTTGCTGACGGCTGACGGCTGATAGCTGAAAGCTATAAAAAAGGCACAGAGGAAAAGAAGTTCCAAAGTTCCTGAGTACCTAAGTACGAGAGTAATAATAATTCCCCGAAGGGGAAGGCAACTTGAAACTTTGAACTCGAAACTTCAAACTGCTTTTGTCCGCTGACGGCTGCTCCTATTCTTACTTCTTATTTCTGGCTTCTGAATGCTCTGTTTTTTCTTGCTGAATGCTTAAAGCTATAAAAGACAGCCATTGTGGCATAAAGCACGGAAGAAAAAACAGGATCCCCGCTTCTCATCCTACCAGCTACCACCTAACCGGCTTAAGGTGGTTTCATCAAACTTGAAGCGGAGTTTCAGGTATGGGCCCTCGGCACGGTAGTGATCGCCGGTGAGATCCTCATCGAAGGCGTTGAAGCCGTAGCCGAGTGACAACCACAGGTTTTCGACGACACGGCAGCCTGCCTCGGCGGACCCGCCCTGGGAGATCGTCTTTATCCGATAGCTTGTCATGAGGCCGTACTCGACGCCGATATCGAAGAGGTCCGTAATATCATAGAGGATACGCGCCGATATGAGATCGGTATAGGAATCGTAGTCATCGTCCTTGACAAGTTTGCCTGCATATTTCCCGATGAACTGAAGCCCTCTGGTTGCCTGCCAGACTCCCTCGGCAGACATGATGACGGCTTCTTCCTTATAACCGGGATCGGTTGTTCCATCCATGTCATACTTGTACTCCACGCGGGAAAGCGCATTAAACCGGTCGTTGCAGCGTGGACGGTAGGCCAGCCCCATGGAGGTGCGCGATGTGGTGTGGTTGCCGGAGACGCCTGACTCTTCAAAGAAGTAACGCTCCCGGAGCAGCAGGGTATAATCGGGATTGAGGCGATAGGCAATCCCCCGTTCTCCCAGGTACGTGTCAGTCCCCTCGTCGGCCAGTTCGTTCCGATGCTCGAAGCGGGTGGTGATTTTTGTGTCTTCCTTTGCGAGATACTCGAGCCCCAGACTCCCCGCGTATGCGTCGGGCTCACCTTCACGTGCTTTGCCGGAGACCGTCTTCAAATACTCGCCGGAGATATTTCCCGTTATGTGGTCTGTGATCATGAACCGGTTTCTGAGACCGACGACATCCTGGTTTCGTGAACCGTCGGTGCCGTCAGCAAGGCGGTACTCGTTATAGGCAGCGGTATTGGTAATGACCTGACTTTCCGTTCCCAGCACCGTCCGGGTTTCCGCCCGTTCCTCGTACTTCTGGTACTCCTCGCGGACGTAGAAACGGGTGAGCGGATTGAACTGGTAATTGATACCCGCCTGGCTTGTATGGAAGGACTCGCCGCCGAGGTTGTGCTTGTGGTTCGCCATGATCGAAAGGTCTTTCCATATCACCGTTTCGAAGCCGATCCGTCCTGCCGTCAGTTCGTCGGGGGTGCTTTCGCTGATGTCGAAGGGGCTCCGTGATGTGGTGGTCGCGGGTGCCACATAGCTGTCATCGGATTCCTCGCGGGAAAGCTCGGCAAAGAACTTTGTCCCCTTTAACGTTACATCTGCACCGACGATGCCGAGGCGATGATACATGTCGTTCAGCTCATCCTTCTCATTGAAGTATGATCCCTTCAGAGACAGGATTTCGGGAAGGATCTCATACCGGGCGTCGAGCCCGTACTTTCTCGATCCGCGGGATGCATCAACGGCTGAAGGATTCCAGAAGTATTCATCGAGCCGCCGCCAGTATCCTGAAAGAGAAAGGTGATCCACCGGCCGTGATTCCGCGGTGAAGGCCCATCCCCCCCCGGTCTCGTGTGACAGAGTGTTATTCTCGTCGAACATTGACTGTGACTCGGAGTATTCTCCTTTTACGGTGGTCCGTCCAGGGAGCTTCAGGGTCGTATCGGCGCCGTACAGGTGGTAGTCGCCCGCTTCCTTTTCTTCGGTAATGCCCGTGGCGCCTACCTCGAACCAGTCCGTGATCTTGATCGCCCCTCGACCGCCGTAGATGAAGTATTCCTTTCCGGACTCATCGCTCTCATAGGTCCCGACGATATAGACCGGATTGAAGTCGGCGTCGTGGCTGGGTATGGATTCCTTGAAAAGAATCGTCCCCATCTCATAGTCGATTTCGTAATCGGAGCCTCGTGATTTAAGATTCCGGCTCAGTACCCGGTCCGGCCTCGTGCGGTCACGGACTTCAATCACGACCCGTTCGGAACCGTCAACCATCGGCGTATACGCGCGGGTGAGATAGTAGAATCCGGAAATTCCCCGCCCGGGGATGGTATCCACAATCTGTGTCTGGCTGGTCTCGCTGCCGAAAGAATTGAGCGTGAAGCGGTCGGTATCGATCTTATACCTGAGACCGTTGAAGGAACGGTTGTACGCGCTGAGGGAAGTATCGTTGAGGTCGGTGCGGTAATCGCCGTACAGGATAGAGGATTTGTTTTTCTCAAGCTTTATGTAGAGCCGGTCCCGCGACATGGTCTCATACCCCGTCACACTCTCGTCACCGTAAAGAGGATACTTCTCTTCGTCGGTGAGGTTTGTGTCGCTCTCCCGGAACAGCCCCTCTTCCTTTTTCTTTGCGGAGTCGTAGGATGCCGTGAGGACGATGTCCTCATAGATCGACCCTTTCGCGAAAAGGGCGCCCCGTCCATTCTTGTACCACCCCTCATCAAACCATCCGGCGTCCTTCAGAATATCGTAGTTTCCGCCGGCACTGCCGTGACCCAGCACCACCTCACCGATGCCGTTGATGAACATGTCGCGCCGCCAGGGAGAGAAGAAATAGGTACTGTGTTCCACCACACCATCGGCAATGACGGTGATGTCGGCTTCTCCCGCGTCGAAGGGGGCGCGGAGGGTGAAGGTCGCGGCACCCTGATGCACCGGAATCTGAAGACCTTCCATGGCAGGATCGGCGTCTGCGTCCGGAATATCACCCGCCGTGGTCTCGACAGTCACTGCTGCCGGGTAGGCCGCGGGGTTGCCCGCGCGGTCGCGCAAGATAATGTTTACGGTTGTCGCCGTTTTTCCGTCGGCGGGTATTTCCTTTTGATCCGGCCGGATATCGATTGACGCCGGACCGCCTGCCGCGGCAACGACAGCCTCAATGCCTCCCCTCACGTTTCCGAAAGGATCCCGGATATGTGCGGTGAGCCTGTTCGGGGTGCCGGGAGCGAGCTCCACGCCCACATATTCATACACTGCCACTCCCTTCTTCGAATCCCTGACCGTCTTTCCCACGAGGGTCTGAGAAACCGCCGTGCCGTTCACGGCAAGGGACACTGCCGTATTGAGCGGCGCCTTTACCAGAATATTCAAGTGCGAGGCTGAAACGACGGCACCATCCACGATATTGAGGAAGGCAAGCTCCGGCGTTATCGCCTTTATTCGTTCTTCCAGGGAGGAAGGGACCGTCGTATCGGCACCCGTCGATGGGACAGGAATCGCTGCCGGGGCAGGTGAGTCCGCCTGTGCGGCGGCAATTACCGCGTCGGAAATTACAGGCACAACTTCAGGCGCCTCTGCCCGGACCGGCAAAGTTCCGCTTCCATTTCCACTCGCGTCTGACGCGTCACTGCGTGCCGCTGAAAGCAGTCCGGGCGCCGAATCCGCTTTTTGAACAGCCGAGGAATGTTCCTTGACCACCGCGGCAAAGTTCGCCTTGAAGAGGCCACCCGGCGTCAGGTCTGCGAACTGCGATGACCGGTTCATCATGAAACGGTTTGACGTGGGCACGAGTTCCACGTGGGCCGGAAGGGTTGTTTCATCAACCCGCAGTACATGAGTGCCCGGACGCACCCCCGGTATGGAGAACTTGCCCTTTCTGTCCGTCACCACCCGCGTGCCGTCTTCCATGTAGATGACGACGCCGGAGATGCCCGTTTCCGTGACGCAGCCCGCCCCTTCTTCGCCCTCATCGCCGGAGTTCTTCTGCATGAGATCACCGTCGACATCGATAAAGACCTTACCGATAATGGTTCCCCGCGTGGTAAAGACACTTTCGGTGGTTTTCACTTTGAAACGGGCGGTGTTGGACGTGACCTTTCCTCCGGCACTTGTGCCGCTCGCGTAGGCGGTGTTCTCGCCGTCGCTCATGGAGCTTTCCGGACCGACAACGGCGCGGTAGACAATCTCTGCCGTTTCTCCGTGCTTCATGGTCCCCAGGTCCCACATCAGTACCCTCGGTGCCGACGATGCGGGATCGGCTGACTTTGTACCGTTCAACGTCGAGGAATCATCGATATAGACTATCCCATGGGGCATGATATCGATGAGCTGCACCTTCGTGACGGGTGCTGCCGCGGCAGGTTCTCCTTCACAGGACACCGTCACGGTATAGCGGATCATATCGCCGATGGAGGCGACGCTTTTGTTTCCCTGCTTGCCCACCACAAGCCTTCCCGCCGGCGGATCCACGGGAATATCCACATTCAGGGGCTGCATGGGTGCCTTGAGTGTGAACACTTCACCCCTCGAACCCGTCGTGATGGCGAATCCCGGGGGCAGAAGTCCATCAGGAATCACGGAGGGAAAGGTGTATGCTTCGCCGGGCGTCACGCCGATGTAATAGTTGCCTTCGGGCACTATCGGGAAGGCAAAGGAACCGTCATCGCAGGTGGTCACCACGTCGAGCTGGCCTGCCGGCCACAGGGGATTTGTTCCCGCCCGCACGCCGGTTTCCATATAGAGCGTCACCACCGCGCCCCTGACGGGTTCTCCTGTTGCCGCGTTGAAGACTATTCCGTAGGGGTCGATGTATACCCGTGCTATGGTTCTTTCCTCGTAGCCGCAGAGGGGATCCAGCGGATCGTCGTAGATAACGTCGATTTCCGTATCGGAAGCCACCGCAATAATGCCGTCGCCTTCCCTGGGTGTTCCCGTGGCGGAGGGGATCCATGCGGAGAAGACGTCGGTGTCTGTCGCGGGACCACCCGTTGCAGGGTCGATCTCGGTGAGTGTAAGAGTCTCTCTGTCACCGGTACCGAGCTCCTCGATGGTAACGGTCACCCTGTCGATGGAGACGGGACTGACATTTCTATCCGGATCGGAGACACGGATGCAGATGGTATCGTTTTCCCTGTAGTGTGTCACTTCCGTACCGGCTGTATCCAGGAAGGTAATCGTCGGTCTCGATCTGCAGACAAGGGTATTCGTGGCGGTAGAGGCAACGGTTTCCGTTTCGAACGATGACGCGGTCGCAATATTCTCCAGTTTTCCGCCGGCGATTGCGTCATCGAGGTGGAGCGTGACATGGAGATTTATGCGGTCACCCGCGGCAAGGCTCGCAATGGTCCAGCGGACCACTCCATCCGATAACGTTCCGCCATTGTCGGCACTCACAAACGACGTATGTGCCGGCAGCCTGTCCGTGACTTCCACTCCCGTCAGCGTCGAGTTTCCGGTATTTGTCACCTTCAGGGTGAATGAGACGGTATTCCCGACATAGAGTGTTCCCTCCCTGTCTGCCGTCTTGAGAAGGGTGAGCGAGGGTTTGGCGGCTACCGTATTGGTGACGGAACCCGTTGCTTCACCGGCGGCGCAGGTGGCCGCTGCGGCGTTCTCGATTCTGGTTCCCTCGGGAAGTCCTTCATCGACGAGGACGGAAAGTTGCAGAAGCTTCTTCTCGCCCCTCGCCAGGGAGGGGAGAAGCCAGGAGACCTTTCCGTCGGCATAGGAACCGCCGCTCTCGGCACGCACAAAGGTCACTCCCTCAGGGAGAGGATCGACCACGGTCACATCGGTGAGCGGTTCGCTGCCGCTGTTGATACATTCTATCGTGTAAACAAGGTTCTGTCCCGGACTCAC
>CAYTUH010000015.1:4455-15517 GCA_964441165.1 uncultured Syntrophaceae bacterium | reverse complement strand
GCCAGGATTAAGGGATTGAAGGATTAGGGAAGACAGCTCATGTGCTAATATGCTGATAAGAGCACATGAGCCCTTTCCCCCGAAGGGGGAATTAACTCGAAACTCGAAACGCGAAACTCAAAACCGTTTTTATGCCGGGAGGACCCGCATGAAAACCTACATCCACAGGGAACTGGATCAGGAAGTCCGGTCAATATCGGGCGCATACCGGTTCATCAGTGAGGAACGGTTTCCATACGAAGGAAAGGAAGCCCTCTGTCTCGTCGGAGTCGGCCACGTGGACAACTCCTGCTGCGGCGTCGCCGGCTGCATCTTTGTCAGGATACCGGGTTATGTCGTAGCCTGGCAGAACGGGATCGATGACGGCGGCCGGCTCACCACCGAGGTCGAGCCGATCACCGATGAACGCGAGCAGGAAGAGATTACAGGGCTGCTGCAACACACCTACCCCGCGGCGCAGGTCTACTTTACCCTGGAACAATAGGGGTGCCTCCGTGCCCGGCCGTTACACCGATATGTGACCCGGTGCCGGCGGCAATTCCCCGGCTCTATCCTTCCATTCCCTCGATGAGTGCCATGACGTTCTTGCCCAGGACCCGGTGGTTATATCCGCCTTCAAGGAGGGCGAAGCATCCGCCTCCGTTTTTCCGGCTTGCTTCGCGGACCATGTGGCCCATCTCGCGGTAGTCCTCCGTGGCGAGCACGCCCCCCCAGTCCTGTTCGTGGTTGTCGAAACCCGCTGAAATGCCTATGATATCGGCGTCCTGAGGGAGGCTGCGCTCCACTTCCCGCAGGTAGGAGTTACGGTCATAGGACGAAGGATTCAGAATATCCACGTACCCCGAGGTTCCGAGAATGTTTACGGTCCCGTCGCCGAAGTGAAGATCGAAATCGAGAATGAAGGCCTTCTTGATTTTTTCCTCCCGCTTCAGTTTTGATATGGCGATGGCCATGTTGCAGAAGTAGCAGAATCCCCAGGAACTGTTGGTGGAGGCATGGTGTCCCGGCGGCCGGATGAGAGCGAAAGAGGGTTCCGTCAGCCCCCTTTCGGCGGCCTGGATCGCGCCTCCTGCAGCGAGTGCCGCAATCTCGTAAAGTCCCTGGCGCCTGACCTGCTCGATATGATGGACCGTATGACAGGCGGCAATATCCTCTTCTCTCGCAGGCCGGGCATCCACCAGTCTGACCCGGCCTTTGAGAGCATGCATCACCGCCTCCATTCTCCCGGCCTCCGCCGCCGGATCGTACGTATAGGACTCATAAAAATCGTCGTGGAAAAAGACTTTCATTGTATATCCTCCGGATGTTTAAGTTGCAAAGCTCCAAAGTCGCAAAGTTTTAAAGCCCGCAGGCACAAAGGCACTGAGGCACAAGGGCACAAAGTTAACGAACCGGGATCTTCTTTATCAGGCTGCTCAGCATGCGTTCGATTTCGCGACTCAACACATATAAGTCTTCGTATTTTTTCAATGATACATACTCAAGGTTTCGAGCAATCTCCAAGTGTGTCTGTAATTCATAGATCGATCCCATCGAAATCTGCAGAAAACGTAGATAATCATTCGTCGATTTCCTGCCATAACCTTCTGCAATATTACTGGGAACGGACACTGCACATCTTCTCATTTGACCGATCAACCCGTACAATTCATTATTCGGAAAACTTTTTGTAATCTGATATATTTCCGTAACAAAATTAATCGCCTTCTGCCATACCAAAAGATCACGATACGTCTTCACCATAGCCCATCCCCCCATGGATTGTTTGTCCTTAACCCTCTACCCGGCTTTTTTAGCTTTTCCCCGTGTCTGTTAACAAGTTGTCAGTCATTAGTCGTCAGCGGTCAGCGAAAAACCAAAAACAGATTGCCACGATCGCCGAAGGCGGTCTCGTATAAGAGCTTTCAGCTTTCAGCAAAAACTCAAAATTCTTAATCCCTGAAAATGCTTTCCTCGAAACCCGAAACCCAAAACACTTTTCCTCTGTGCCTGTCTTTTCGCTTTTCCTCTGTGCCTTTGTGCCTCAGGACCTTTGTGCCTGTCTTTTTCAGTTTTTCCTCAGTGCCTTTGTGCCTCAGGACCTTTGTGCCTGTCTTTCTCAATCAACCCTCTTCCTGAATCTTCGGGCGGCGCCGTTGAAGAGGATCAGTCCCAGGATCATCAATGCCAGGTACTGGGGCCAGAGGACGTCCAATCCAACGCCCTTGAGAAAGATGCCCCTGATGATCAAAAGGATATATCGGGCGGGGTTGAGGTAGGTGATCCATTGAATGACCTGGGGCATATTGGCGATGGGAAAGACAAAACCGCTGAGAAAGAACATGGGGAGGAGAAAAAAGAAGGTCGTCATCATTGCCTGCTGCTGGGTGGACGATATGGTGGAGATATAAAGACCGATCGACAGCGTGCTCAGAAGAAAGAGGCAAATACCCAGGAAGAGCAGTGCCATACTTCCTGCCAGGGGGATATCGAACCAGAAAATGGCGAAGAGGGTCACTACGCACATCTGGACAATCGAGATGATGATATAGGGGATGGTTTTTCCAAGAATCAGGTCGGTGGGCCTGATGGGGGTCACGATAAGCTGTTCCATCGTGCCGATTTCCTTCTCCTTCACGATTGCCATGGAGGTGAAAAGCAGAGACAGGATCATGATCAGAAAGGCCACGATTCCCGGCACGAAGAAGTTACGGCTGTAGAGATTCGGGTTGTACCAGGGTCGTATCCGTGCATCGATACGCCCGTACCGGATAGTCAACGGATAGAGCTCGCCGATCAGCTTTTCGTTGAGTTGGCTGATGACCGTTGCCGTATAGGCGATCATCTTTGCCGACATGTGGCTTCTCGTTCCGTCGGCGAGTATCTGAACCGCCGCCGTTTCGCCCTTCCGTATGCGTTCGCCGAAATCGGGACCGACCTTCACGGCGATGTCGATCTTACGCTTCAGCAGTTGTTCTTCAAACTCCCGGGGGGAGTCGGTCGCATAGGTGATGGAAAAGGTTGCGTTCGCGTTCAGCGCGTCATAGAGCAGCCGGCTCTCCCGCGTAAGCGACTGGTCGAAAAAGGCCACTTTTACGATGCGCACATCGGTGGTCAGAACATAGCCGAAGATGAGAAGCTGAACGAAGGGAACGATTAAGAGGATAGGGCGGTTTCGCCTGTCCCTGAATAGCTGAATGAACTCCTTCCGTACCAGTTCCCGGATGCGCAGCCACGCCATCTTACAACCCTTCCTCTCTGAGCTTCATGAAGGTGGCCGTTGCCAGCACGAAGAACATGACCGTGAGAATCAGATAGCTCGGCCAGAGATAGTGAAACCCGATATTGCGAAGATAGAGGCCGTTCAGAATATCGATGAAATAGCGTGCCGGAACGATATAGGTGAGCATCTGAAGCACCTTCGGCATGTTCGCCACGGGAAAGACGAAATCGGAAAGGAGCAGCGATGGCAGAAAGGTCGTCAGTATCGCGCCGATATTGGCAACAAGGAGTGATTTGGTGATTACCGAAACCAGGAGCCCCAGGCTGAGCGCCACGGCAAGATAAATGGACGACGCCAGTATGAGGAGCCAGAAACTCGATTTCATGACCACGCCGAAGAGAATCTGTCCCATGAGCACCGCGATAAGCACATCGGTCATACCGATAAAGAAATAGGGAATTGCCTTGCCAAGGAAAAACTCTCCCGCCTGAATGGGAATCGATCGAATCGTTTCCATGGTTCCCGTTTCGTATTCGCGGGCGATCACCAGTGAGGTCAGCATGGCCCCCACGATCATGATAATCACGGCAATAATCCCGGGAATGATGAAGCTGGTGCTTTCCAGGTTTTCGTTGAACCAGACGCGGATGCGCCCCTCGATGGGCGGTCTGACTTCATGCAGGCCTTGACGGTTGACGAAATCGGCAAGGAAGTGAGCGTTGGAACGCTCGATAAAACCCGTCATGTAGGCCATGGAAATGCTCGCGATATTGGGATCGCTTCCGTCGAGCAGTACCTGAAGTGGTGCGTCGCGGTCGGCACGAATCTCTTCCGTCCAGCCGGGGGGGATGACAAGGGCGATCGTCGCCCACCCCTGGTCGAGGTATCTCGTGACCTGGCGGGTATTTTCGAGATGATCGGTCACATCGAAATAGGGGGATGCATTGAGCCGGCCGATAAAATCACGGCTCAGGGAGGACTTGTCATGATCGACGACTACCACCGTCACATTGTTCACGTCGAGGCTCAGTGCATAACCGAAAAGGAGGATCAGCAGGAGCGGAATGGCAAAGGCAAGATAGAGGCTCCTGAAATCCCTGATCAGGTGATAGAATTCCTTTCGCGCGATAGCGGTCATGCGCAGAATGTTCACGGTACGTAATCCCTCTTAACTGAAAAATAGTTTAAGCTGCCAGCCGTCAGCGGTCAGGCGAGAAGAAGTAAGAAGCCAGAAGTAAGAAGTAAGAATAAAAACCGCCAGTATACCAGCATATGAGCCATGAGCGTTCTTCAATCCTTCAATCCTTACTCCTTCAATCCTGTCCCGGCCATCGGCCGTCAGCGATCAGCAAAAAAAGAAAGAAAGCAGGAGTAAGAAGCCAGAAGTAAGAATAAAAGCTGTAAACATATCGCCGATTCATCGGCGAATCACTTTGGAACTTTGCTGCTTTGGAACTTTTTTTTCGCTTTTCCTCTGTGCCTATATTTTTCAGTTTTTCCTCAGTGCCCCTGTGCCTTTGTCCCTGTTTTTCCATGCCCCATCAACTCCACAAAGGCGTCTCCCAGGTCCGCACCGGTTTTTCCGGGGAGCGTCCTTTCTATGATCGCGTCAGGGCTGCCCGATGCAACGATATCACCCTCGTTCAGCATCACGATCCGCTCGCAGTTGCGGGCCTCGTCCATGTAATGGGTGGTGACGAAAACCGTCACCGCTTCTCCGGCCAGTTTCCCGATGAAGTTCCAGAAATGCCGCCGGGTGATCGGGTCGACGCCCGATGTGGGTTCATCGAGAAAAAGAATGCGGGGCCGGTGGAGAAGGGCGCAGCCGAGGGCGAGCCGCTGCCGCCATCCCGGGGGAAGATCCCGGGTCAAACGATCCCGCACGGATTCCAGCCGGGTCAGTTCCAGTATCCACTCGATCCGTTCTTTCCACTCAGCCGATGGAATATTGTAGACGCCCAGATAGAAGCGGATGTTTTCAAATGGCGTCATATCTTCATAGAGTGAAAATTTCTGCGACATGTAGCCGATGGCCTGCTTCACTTGTTCCGGTTTCTCCGTGATATCATATCCCGCCACCGTTCCCCGGCCTGACGTGGGGGTGAGAATACCGCAGAGCATACGAATGGTAGTCGATTTCCCCGAACCGTTCGGTCCCAGGAACCCGAAAATTTCCCCCTTTTTGACGGCGAAGGATATCTTGTTCACGGCAACGAACCGGCCGAACCGTTTTTCCAGCTGTTCCACGAAAATGGCATCAGAGCTTGAAGTTGTCATGAATCAGATCCCTGTCGACACCCTCGATGCGTTTAATAACGGCTGCCTCAAGCGTCGGGAGGCCTCCCTTGATCGATTCGGGTATGCCCGTATCGATTAATCGTGCATTATGCATTAATCCGAGACGGGAGCACTTTTCTCCCTCGTCCAGGTAGGCCGTCGAAATGAGAATCGTCATACCGTCCCGTTGCATTTGAAAAAGGATGTCCCAGAATTCACGGCGCGAGACGGGATCGACTCCGTTGGTGGGTTCATCCAGGATCAGGACTTCCGGCTGGTGGACCAGGACGCAGGCCAGACCCAGTTTCTGCTTCATGCCTCCGGAGAGGTCCCCTGCCTGCCGGTCTACGAAAGGGTCGAGATTGGAGAATTCAAGAAAACGTTTTTTTCGCCTGCGGCGTTCGTCGCCGAATATGCCGAAGATATCAAGGAAAAAGTCGATGTTTTCTTCCACGGTGAGATCCTGGTACAGGCCGAACTGCTGGGGCATGTATCCGATCAGCCGTTTTACCCGGGTTCGATCGGACACCACGTTAAACCCGTGAATCGAAATGTCACCCTTCGAGGGTATGACCATCGTTGCCAGCATCCGGAGCAGCGTCGATTTCCCGGCGCCGTCGGAGCCCACCAGCCCGAAAACCTCACCCTGCCGGACGGAGAGCGACACATCATCCACGGCAACCACGTCGCCGAAGTTCATCGATACATTGCGAATCTCTATGAAGGAGGACATGGTTTAGCTTTCAGCAGTCAGCAAAAGAAAAAAACGAAAACGGATTAACACGTGCCTTGTCTTCCTCGAAACCCGAAACGCTTTTCCTCTGTGCCTGTCTTTATCACTCAAGAACTCAGGGACTTTGGTACACTGGTACTTTTTCCTTTTACTTTGTGCCTCAGTGCCCCTGTGCCTTGCTTTACTGTATCCACCCATCCGCCGGCATGCCGGGCTTTAATGCCCTGTCGGAATTGGGAATGGAGACTTTCACGAGGTAGACAAGTTTTACCCGTTCCTTGTGGGTCTGAATGACTTTCGGAGTAAATTCTCCCTCCGTCGAAATGAATGAGACCGTTCCCCTGAATTTCTTGTCGGGATATGTGTCGATTGTTACCGCAACGTCCTGACCCAGCCGTACCGCCCCGATTTCCCTCTCGCCGACGAATATTTTAAGCTCCACCGTGGAGAGATCGGAAAGCGTCAACACTTCACGGCCTGGTGTGATCACCTCTCCCTGTTCTACATTGCGGCTTGTGACGATTCCGGCGAAGGGTGCCTTGAGAGTAGTATAGGAAAGCTGGATTTCCACCAGATCGAGGGCCGACGCAAGAGCCTGTCGCTGGGCGCGGGCGACAGCAATTTCTTTCATGGTGGTGTCGATTTTTTTCATATTGCTCCTGGTCTGATGCAGCTGGGCTTCCATTTCCTTGAGCCGGGCATGGGCCGTTTCGGAATGAAGGTAGACAGCTTCCCATTCCTGCTCGGAGACCACGTTCTCCCGCACCAGATTCTCATAGCGTTCCCTGTTCTTCTCAGCTTCCTTGAATACGGCCCGGGCGCTTGCAAGAGCGGCCTCCGCCCGTGAAATCTCTGCCGGAAGGGTTTTCTCGTACATCTCAAGGACCGTTTCGAGCTTTCTGATTGTCATGTCCGCCGTGGCAAGGTTTGCCTGGGCCTGGTGGAGTCGTGTTTCGTACTCGGACCGCCCGAGCTCCGCCAGTGGTGCTCCTTCCACTACGGTTTCCCCCTCGTCGACAAAAACACGGGTTACCTGTCCGGCTGCCTGGAATGAGAGCTGCGCCTCCGTCGCCTCTATGGTTCCCGAATAATAGAGGGCATTGTTGTGTGCCTTTTGTTGTCCGTGGTATACGAAAATTCCCACGCCGATGAGGAGTATCAGAAAAACCAGAAACACAAGCCGCTTCTTCACAGAACCCTCCCGGTATGATTATTAAATAGCTGTCAGCCGTCAGCTGTCAGCAAAAGCTTAAAAACCTTCAAATCATCTATTGTCTTTCCGGATTCGCGGGAATGACGATTCTTTGCGCATGAACTCATGAACTCTTCAATCCTTACCCCTTCAATCCATAGTCCTTTAATAACGTCCCCTATAGCATTAATTTCCGTAAAGAAACAAGGGCAAAGGTTTTGCGCCTTTTCCGGCACGGTAACGCCCTGTTGCCGAAAAGGGGAAAAATATTTCCAGCAAAAGCACCGGACAGGGGTTGTACTGGAATCTTCTCCAAAACATACTGTTCGGTTTTGCCTGATAATGAAAAAAATTATGGGTTCCATCCTGGGGCGCCGAAATCGCTCGATAGTGGTGGTAAAACGGGCGTCAAATCAAGTGAGTAAGCTGAAATGACCCGACGGAATCCCCTTTTTCTCTTCTCGGTGCCGCTATGGAAGGCTGGCAATGACGGAACGTTCCAACCGGTTGTATATAAAAGATATATTCGGTCAAGGATGAAAAATGTCGGGTTTCTGGCACGGTGCCGTCAAGGGGTGTCAAGGGCTTAAAACATTTGACATTTTTGCTTGACTTTTATGTGCAGAAACCGTATTCTTTAAACCTATTTGGGGTAAAGTTAGTAATTTCAGCATCTTAAGCTAATTGCTATTTTTGAAAAGTAATGAGGAACGTGGTTTAATTCTTGTGACGAACAGGTGGATGCGGAGCGTGATGTATTGGATGGAGCTGAAATTATCTTGTAAGTTGACTCACTTAGATGAAGAGAGCGGGTCGATGACGGGGAATTCTTCTCCATTAACTGCGTCAAACCACTATCTATAACTCGTTGCTAACTGCAGAGGTGCCGAAGAGCGCCTTTTGGCTGTGATAACAGTGAATCCCGGGCGGTCATGTATGGACTGTGCGGGAATTGTAATGGGATTTATTACGTCTCAGGTTTCGGGCTTGTTCTTTAGATAATTGCTTTCAAGGATGAATTTTCAGAACCCAAGCATTCGAAGGAGGAGGGCATTGTGAAAAGGTTATTATCGAAAACGGTGGTAGTGAGTCAGATATTTCTTCTGGTAATTGTATGGTCCGTCGCGTGGGCCCAAACGGGGCCGGTGGTTCCCCGTGAAGCGTCGACGGGAGCGGTGTCGCAGTCGCTCGAAAAGGAGGGTGTCAGAAAACTGCCCCCACTCCCTGAAATCATTATCCAGGAGGAATCGGGCCGCCGGTTGCAGGGCGCCGAGGGTGTGACGCTCGACATAAAAAAGATCGTCTTCGAGGGAAACGAAGTGATTCTCGATGACGAACTTGAAGCCGTCGTTGAAGAATTTCTGGATACGACCATTGAGGTCAATGAATTACAAAAAATAGCAGATGCAGTCTCCTCCTACTATATAAAGAAATTATATGTCCTCACCAAAGTATACCTCCCCCCCCAGACCATCGAGGATGGAAAGGTTCTCATAAAAATAAGAGAAGGACGTCTCGGCAAGGTCATCGTCAGGGGCAATCAGCGTTACAGCGAGGAGCTGATACGCAATGTCATGGAAATCATCCGTGAACGGGGCGCCCTGAAGACTACCGATCTGGAACGCGCGCTGCTTCTGCTGATGGATTATCCGGCAATGACCGTGAAGGCGACCCTCTCGGCCGGTGAAAAGCCGGGCACCACGGATATCATCGTCGATGTGACGGAAACGAAGATCTGGGGCATCGGGGCCGACTACAACAACTTCGGTTCCAAGTACGTGGGTCGCCACCGCATCGGCGTCAACGGTTCCCTCTACAGCCCCCTGAAAAAGGGTGATCTGCTGAGGATGCGCTTCGACACGGGTCTGGATGAAGAACTCTATTACGGACGTTTCGAGTACACCTATCCTGTCAATTACAGCGGTACCAGGGTCGGCGTCAGCTACAGCTACCTTGAATACGAGGGCGGCGAGGAACTGGAGATCCTCGAAGCGGAAGGCAACTCCCGCGTCGCCAGCATCTGGGTGAGCCATCCCTTCATGAGATGCCGCAGCATCAGCTGGTTCGGCGACTTCGGGCTGGATTACCGCAACTCCACGAACGACATACTCGGATACGAGCTCTACAAGGATGAACTGGTAGTTGCCCGTGTGGGCAGTTTTGTCGACTGGGTGGATCGCCTGAACGGCCGAAACACCTTTACGGTCAATGTGCGCCAGGGCATCAGGGACGACAATATCGAGTCCCGCCAGGACGGCGACGCCATGTTCACCAAGGTGGAGTTCGGCTACAACCGTTATCAGTACTTCCCCTACGGCGTGAATGGTATTCTCTCGGCGGCCGGTCAGATTTCATCGGACCGCCTCCCCAACTCTGAAATGCTCCACGTGGGCGGCGCGGGAACGGTGCGTGGTTATGCCCAGGGCGAGTACAGCGGCGACAACGGCCTTTACGGAACCTTGGAAGTCCGGGTACCCCTGTGGCAACGTGACTTCCGATGGATCGGCCAGGAAAAATACGGTTTCATGCTGCAGTTTGCCGCCTTCCTTGATGCGGCCAGCGTCTCCTACAAGAAAACCGGCATTTCGGAAGTGACGAGCAGCAATCTTTACGGCCATGGACTGGGACTCCGGTTCGCCCTCTCGCCCTATCTGCAGGCAAAGATCGACTGGGCGAAGAGCATCGGTGGCGAGGCTCCCATGGATGAAGATATCGAAAGCAACGGCGTCTGGTACTTCCAGCTGAGCGCCTTTTATTAAAATAAAGAGGAAACAACCCTGCGGCGCCTCAAGGCGTGACAGGTTCAATGAGATAAATACGGAGATATCGATATAACGTTTTTCAACTTTCAGGAGGTTGTACAATGGCCAGTTTGAGCAGGAAAATCAAGAGAACGCAGATGAGGAGAAATCGACGAGAAAAGAGTACCTATTCCCTCGAACGAAGTCTCCGGAGATTGCAGAGCCTCGGAGTCGGTCTGGGAAGCGCCATGGTCTTGCTTGGGCTCCCCACAGCCGGCGTCGCCGGTGGGGGCTTCACCCAGGTCGTGGATGGGAATACGACCACCTATACCCAGACGGCTGACAAGGTCTTCAATCAGGTGGGCAGCTACAATATCGGTATCGATCAGATGCATCAGTACGTGCAGCCCTCGGCCGATGCCATCTTCCTCCAGAGAGTGACGGGGCAGGACCCCTCCTCCATCCTGGGAAGCCTCGTGGCCAACGGACAGGTCTGGGTCATGAACCCCAGCGGCGTCCTCATCGGCACCGATGCCCGCATCAACACGGCGGGATTCCTGGGAACCTCGCTGGTCATGGACGAAGACGACTTCTTCGCGGGACGCTATGACCTCAAACAGGAAGGCGATGGCGGCTACGTCATCAACAAGGGTGAAATCGTTGTCAACAACGGCGGATACGCCATACTGGCCGGCGGCTCCGTTGTGAACGAAGGACTCGTTGCCGCGGAAGCGGGCGAGGTGGTGCTTGCAGCGGGCAAGGCCATGTCCTTCGATTTTGACGGCGACGGGCTCATCAACTTTGCCGTGGACGAAAAGACGGCGGCGAAGATCACCGGCCCCAACGGAGCGGACCTGACCTCCGCCGTTCTGAACGCGGGCGACATCAAGGCATCGAGAGTGACCATGACGGCAAAT
>CAYTUH010000015.1:0-4443 GCA_964441165.1 uncultured Syntrophaceae bacterium | reverse complement strand
GTGGTCAATAACGAAGGCATCGTCGAGGCCACCTCCGTCGTGGCCGAGGGTGGCGTCATCAGATTGCTGGGCGGCGACGAGGGCGACGTGGTCAACACGGGAACCCTCGATGCGTCGGGCGCCACTGCCGGCGGTGAAGTCGTGCTCAACGGCGAATATATAGGTAATGCCGGTGTAATCAAAGCGGATGCGGAAAACGGCGATGGAGGTAATGTCGAGGTTGTATCGGATGTAGGTACCATCCTTTTCACCGGTTCAACCATAAGTGCGTCGGCTGATCTGGCAGGTGACGGCGGCACTATCGAAATCAACTCAGCCGGCGATACGTTCTTTGCAGCCGGTGCGTCCATCAGCGCAAACGCCGGTGCGACGGCCGGTGATGGTGGCTTCCTGGAAGTGTCTGCGGCAGAGGGCATTGTCGTTGATGGCGACATTGATCTGTCATCGTCTGCCGGAAAGAACGGTACATTCTTGCTTGATCCTTCCTGGATTACAATTATCGATTCGGCGGCAGGAACGGCAAGCCTGGACCCGACATTCCTGGGAGGAACCGGCGGGCTTGGTTCGATTCTCTTTGCGGATCCCGATGTGATGCCGAACCAAGTTTCTCGCGGCCAGCTTGAGGCTCTTGCGGCCGGTAACGACCTGATTTTAGAGGCGACCAATTTTATTACTGTCGCCGATATGGCTTCAAATGCCATTAATTTGAAGGCACAGGCGGGCGATACGGTGCGATTTACGTCGGCTACGATAACCTTCAATGATGTTGCTGATGTATTGAGTACGCAGGGCGGGGATATCGTGTTTGAGGCTACAGGCGGTCCCATGACAGTGGGGCGCTTTAACAGCAACGGCGGTGATATTTCGATGACGTCCGTTAACCGCCTTCAGTTTGATGAAATCATCTCCGGTAGCGGTGCGATAACGTTGGAAAGTACGGTTGGAGAGGTTCAGATTCAGGGTATTGGAGATGGTTCAGGTCTATATGGTGGAATTAAAAGCGGTGGTGGCAATGTTGCAATCACGGCAAAAACTTCTGTTCAGCACACAAAAGACGGTTCGGTCGACACCGGCGGTGGAGACTTTATCGTTGTTGCGACCGACGGCCAGTATATTACAGGTTCGGAATCAGTGACAACCCACGGCGGTCTCTTCTCCATCAAAGCGGGCAATGATGGAAGTGCGGCAATTAACATAGGTGGCGCAATCGACACGACCGATGCAGGTGGGGATGGTGAGGTAATCCTCGAGGCTGATACCGGCGTCAGCATTACCGGTACAATCAATGCCGGTGGCGCAGATGTCGACATCTATCCCGAAGACGTGGCCGACGAAATGGATCTGGCCCTTGCCGCATCCACCCATGACTGGACGATCGACGCCTCGTCGCTGAACAATATCACCACCACGGGTGTCCTGACCCTCGGTCGGGCGACCCACGAAGGAGACATCTATCTCGGCAACGCCGATCTCGGAACCACGCCGGTGGTCGTGCAGACACTGGGTGATATCCTTGATGACGGCAATCCGGGCGGGTCCACGACCATCTTCACGGCCGACGGGATTACCCTCGATGCCGGCGGCGGTATCGGCATCGATGACGGTACCACGATCGGCGCCGTGGACATTGATTCCACGAACGATAGCATTACCCTCCAGACGGCGGGTGCCGATGCCGTCGGCGACATCTACGTGGCCGAGGCGGCGGGCAACCTCCTCTTCAGCAGCCTGACGATTACCACCGACGGTGCGACGGACCAGATCGTCTCCCTCACCAACCGCGACACCGCGGGCGGCGTGATTCAGCAGGATGTGGTAGCGGGGTATTCCCTCAGCGACCACCTGATCCTCGAAGGGAATATCGTCGATATTGCCAATCAACTCGATCTTGACGACCACAATCTGACCATCCGGCCCTACTCGGCTGACCGTACCATCACACTTGGTACCGACCCCGGACCGGGCAATACGCTCTCACTCATGCAGGGCGATTTTGACAATCTCGCAAACGTCACGGACCTCACCATCGGCAGCACCACCGCCGGCCGTGTCGATATCACTGCGAACATCGATCTCACCGCCGGTGTGGTTGAGGATGCCCTCATCATCGCCGGCGACGGCTACGGCATTGCCAACGCCGGGGCCTTTGTCCTCACGGCGGCGAACATTGCCTTCAGCGCCGATTATGACGGCGGAACACCTTCGAATAACGCCATCGGCAGCCTCGCGAACCCCATTCTGGTCAATACCGATACTGTTGCGGCGGAGCAGCGAAATGCGGCAACGCGGGGCGACATCTTCATCCGGGAAGTGGCGGCTGGCGGCGATGTGACCGTGGAGAACATTACCGTTACGAGCGGCAGGACCGATCAACTCCTGGACGGCATCCAGACTGCCAACGGCGACATCGACATGCGGACCGAAGACGGGACGCTGACCCTCAACGCCACGGTCTCCGCCGATGGCGCGGGGCGGGACGTGGTCCTTTACGCCACCAGCGCGGGTAATAGGGCTGACGTTGTCATGAACGAGGACGACGCCGACGTGGAGTCGCTGCAGTCGAACGTCTACATCGGCGCCGATGATGCCATCACGCGCACCAACGGCGTCACCCCCGAAGTGCGGGGAACGAATGTGACCCTCGATGCGGAGACGGGTATCGGCACCCTCGCCGATCCCATCCTTACCCAGGCAGGGACGCTGGCTGCGGAGAACAGCACCACCGATAACGGCGTCTACATTACGGAAGTCGCCGCAGGGGGAGCACTCACCATCGGGACGACGCCGGCCACCGGCGTGGCGGCAATAGCCGGGCTTTCGGGCATTGCCGGCGGCGAGACCGGTGACATCGTTGTCCAGACCGAGGATGGAGATATTACCGTTGACGATGCCATCATCGGCAGCGGAGCGGCGGGCTCCCACACCATCGATCGCAAGGCGGGCGGTGTTGACAGGGTCCTGACCATCAGCGCCGGCGACAGCGTCGAGACCGACGACGGCGACATTACCCTCGTGGCCGACGACATGACCCTGCTGGGGAGTGTCACCACCGATCGTTTAACTGCCAACATCGGCACGAACGGCGGCACCGTCTATCTCAATGCCACCAACGCCGATCAGAATATCGACATAGGAACCGATTCCGCGGCGGCCGAGGTCCTGGGACTGACCGAGGCGGAGCTGCGTACCATCAATACGGCCCACGACAACAGCGGCGGAATATTGGATGCCACGGTGCCCCGCGGCATCATCATCGGCTACGACGAATTCGGCGGCACCACCCAGACGTCGGCGGGGACCATCTCCGTCACGGCCGATGTGAATCTTTCAGGGAGTGACAGCTATACCAACAACCTGGCGCTCATTACCGAGAATGACGCTGCCAAGGCGATCAGCGACGGTACGGACGGCCTTACCGGTTTCACCCTCACGCTGAATCAGCTCTACGCCGAGGCCGAGGGCGGCATCGATCTCACCACGGTCATGAACGATGACACCGTGGCCGGAGACGGTGCGCTGGTCGAAGCCCACTCCACCGAGGCGGGCGACATCATTCTGGATAACAACGGGGGCGACACGGCCGTGCTCAATAGCACCTTCTACTCGCCCTTTGCTGCCTCAGTGGGACTCAGCACGGCGGGGAGCAATATCGTCATGCAGTCGAGCACGGGTATCACCGTCGCCGCCGGTGCCACGGTCAGCGCCGCCGGCACGGGCTACGTCGTGCTCGAGGTCGATTCCAATGCCGCGGCGGGGCAGGCCCTCATCATTGACGGCAGTGTCGTGGCCGCAGACGGCGAGATTCACCTGATTGCCGACACCATCGATATCAATGGGACCGTTGATATCACGTCGGGCGCCCACAACGTCTACCTCAATGTGGATGAAACGGCCGACAGCGACGACCAGATCGATATCGGAAACTCCGCCGTTGAGGCTGCCGACACCCTCGCCCTGACGGAGACGGAACTGGAACAGATAGGGAACACCAACGCCCTCGATGCGACGCACGGTGTGATCATCGGGCGGAGCACCACGGCGGCCGATGCCGCCGACGGCGGCATCACTGCGCTCGCCACCTTTGCCGGAAGCGCTGCTGCCGACAACGTTACCATCCTCGACGCGGTGGACCTCTCCGATGATGGCGGCTACGTCAACCTCGCCCTCTTCTCCGGCCGGACCATCGATGACGGCGCGAGCGGGCTGGGAACGGAACTAATCGCCGAGTCCGGCAATATCACCCTCGTGGCGGGAGGAACCATCTCCGGGTCCACCGGTGTTGGTAACACGGACGAACTGACCGTCAACAGCGCCACCCTCGTGGCGAATACCTCCGGTGCGGGAGCCGATATCCGTGTCAGGAACACCCTGGCGGGCGGCATTACCGTGACCACCGAAATAGACAGCTTTACCGAGGGTGCCGCGGCCGACGGCGTTCAGTCG
>CAYTUH010000014.1:6947-15546 GCA_964441165.1 uncultured Syntrophaceae bacterium | reverse complement strand
GGAAAAACCATGCTGGCACAGCGTCTTGTTACCATCCTTCCCGATCTTCTCTTTGAAGAAGCGATCGAAACCACCAAGATATTTTCCGTCGCCGGCCTCCTGGACAGACGAGAATCGCTGCTGGCGACACGCCCTTTTCGCTCCCCCCACCATTCCATATCCGACGCGGGACTGGTCGGCGGGGGGCAAATTCCGAAACCGGGTGAAATAAGTCTCGCCCATAACGGGGTGCTCTTTCTCGACGAGCTTCCCGAATTCAAGCGAAACGTCCTGGAGGTCCTGCGTCAACCCATGGAGGAGGGTGCCGTCACCATCGCCCGTTCATCGGTCACCATTACCTATCCGGCCCGTTTCATGATGGTGGGGGCGATGAATCCATGCCCCTGCGGATATTTCACGGACCCGCGCAGGACCTGCCGGTGCACGACGAACCAGATTCGCCAGTACCAGACCAAGATCTCGGGTCCTCTCCTGGATCGGATCGATATCCATATCGATGTCCCCTCCGTCCAGTACCGCCACCTCAATGCCACATCGAAGGGCGAACCTTCGGCCGCGATAAAGGAGCGGGTGCAGGCGGCACGCAGGACGCAGAAGCAACGATTCGGCGACAGGGGAACGTCCTCCAACGCCCGCATGTCCAACCGGGAAATCAGGCAATTCTGTCCCCTTGGCAGCGATTCGCAACGGTTGCTCGAAATGGCCATGGACAAACTCGGACTCAGCGCCCGGGCCTACACAAAAGTGATAAAGGTCGCCCGTACCATCTCCGATCTCGAGGGAGAAGAACAGATAGGCTCCCATCACGTATCCGAGGCAATCCAGTACAGAAGTCTTGATAGAAGAATCATTTAGTGCTATGTTCAGCAATCGTTGGTACATACAGCGATTACCGTACCGGCTTTATTACGAATCCGCGGCACGGCACACCGTATTTTCATACAATTGGATTTTTACGCAAAGGGGAATGAAAAATGGAAATCAAAGTCACCAATGTCGCTCCTGACAAAATGAAGGCAAAACCCGCCGACGAATCGCAACTCGGCTTTGGAAAGATATTCTCGGATCACTTCTTCAACGTGAAGTATCACGCTGAAAAGGGATGGTTTGACGCAGCGATCGAACCCTACCGCCCCCTTGAAATCGACCCCGCAGCAATGTGTCTTCACTACGGCCAGGAGATATTCGAGGGCATGAAGGCCTACCGGGGGAAAGACGGTGCAATCTATCTTTTCAGGCCCATGGAAAACATCCGTCGCATGAACGTGTCGGCGGAACGTCTCTGCATGCCGCCCATCGATGAAGAACTCTTTCTCGAAGGGATCACCAAGCTGGTACTGCTTGAGAAAGACTGGATCCCCCGCGGCAGCGGCACGTCCCTCTATATCAGGCCCACCATGATCGCCACGGAGAAGGCCCTGGGCGTCCACCCGGCAAACGAGTATCTCTTTTTCATCATTGTAGGCCCCGTGGGCGCATACTATCCCCAGGGGTTCAGCCCCACGAAGATATATGTCAGCGAAGAATACGTCAGGGCTGCTATCGGCGGCGTGGGATACTGCAAGGCCGCCGGAAACTACGCGGCAAGCCTCTATGCCAGCAAAAAGGCCATGGACATGGGCTACACCCAGGTGCTGTGGCTCGACGCCTGCGAGAAGAAATTCGTGGAGGAAGTGGGAACGAGCAACATCTTTTTCGTCATCGGCGAAGAACTGATCACACCGCCCCTGTCCGGCAGCATACTCCCGGGCATCACGAGAAACTCCGTCATGGAAATGGCCCGCTCATGGGGCGTGAATGTCCAGGAAAGATCCTTGTCGATGGACGATATACTGCAGGCAAACAGCAACGGCACATTGAAGGAAGTCTTTGCCTCGGGAACGGCGGCCATCGTTTCACCGGTGGGACAGATCTATTACAAAAATCGTGAATACGCCATAAACGAGGGGCGGACAGGCACCCTCACGGAAAAGTTGTATAATGAAATCCTTCAGATCCAGTATGGTGAAAATGAAGATTCCTTTGGATGGAGAGTAAAGATATCCGATTAAAAGTGATGGCTTTGTAAAAAGTCCAACTGCTGCGTTGCGCTGCACCCGTCCCCCGCCTTCGCGGGGGCAGGCTATGCGGCGTACCGGAAGTACGCCTCATTCCTGAGGATTTGCGCGCCTTGCATTTGAAGCTTTTTACTTTGCCATCAAATATCTCTTTTTTTGCGACTGCATAAAAAAGGGGATATCAACAATGCTGTGGATAAGGTTGTGGATAAAACTGTTGATGAGAAGAAATTGACCGTGATAATCGGTATCTTTTAGCAATGTGCACGGGAAGCGGGCACGCCATATTTATTCATTTATTACAGATAGTTACTCTTTACTATCTGAAAACTCGTGCAGTTTTCTCCGTTGTGCTCATGAAAATACCCGGAAGAATCCTTTATCAACGGTACTTTTTAGGGGTGTCCGTCGGCCTGGTGTTTTTCTGCACCTGGTGCGCGCCGTCATACTCCCAATCGGCCTCTCTTGACGATATTATTTCCGAAATCCAGCGGACCTACGATCAAACCAGTGACATCACCGCCGCCTTTACACAGAAATCATTCGTCACATCCATGAACAAGACGATCACCGAAAAGGGTACCGTGTATCTCAAGAAACCCGCCCGGATGTTCTGGGATTATTCCCTACCGTCACGGAAAAAGCTTATTGTCAATCCCGATAAGGCCTGGCTCTATGTGCCCGACGACAACATCGTCTACGTGCAGGAGGCCGGGCGCGTCCTTACTTCGAAAATCACCATGCGCTTTTTGACGGGAATCGGCAAATTCAGGGAGGATTTTACCATCAGCCTCGCCGATGAATCGGGAACGAACGCCGGAGTAGACCATTATGAACTGGTACTGGAACCGAGGAATTACGAAGAGGGGATAAAGAGCCTCACCCTCACCGTCAGCAGGACCAGCAACTATATTACCGGTTGCGAGTTTACCGACCTCTATGACAACGTCACCGGCCTCATCCTCAGTGACATCAAGACCGATACGAACCCGCCCGATGCCCTCTTCACCTTCTCCCCTCCCGACGGGGTGGAAGTCTATGAGGTGCCGTGAGGGGAAAAGAAGAAAGAATTCAGAAGTAAGAAGTAAGAATAAAAACAGCTGTCAGCTGTCAGCTTTCAGCAATCAGCCAAAACATTAAAAACGGATTTCCTCGTGTCTATTAATACTGTCTATTTCCCGAAACTCGAAACGTTTTCGCCTCAGGAACTCAGGAATTTTTTTCTTTGTGCCTTTGTGCTTTGTGCCTATGTTTTTCACTTTGGCACTCAGGAACTTTGGCACCTGCTTTCAATCCTGAATCCTTTTATCACTCTTCATAGAGGGCCCGTATATCCTTCGGCAGGGCGGCGAGCCGCTCTTCCGCCTTCTCTGGAGGCAGGGCTTCAAGCGATCCATCCCGGTTCTGTACCACCACTCCTGATCCCGTGAGCATCCTGTAGCGGGCCTTTCGTTCCTCCCTGTCGGGAGAGCAGACGAACTGGCAGTTGGCGCAGGCGATCCGAAGCTTGTCATCGGTATAGAAGAAATACCGGCCGCCCGGGGCCAGGGGCCATTTCCTGTAGGCACGGATCATCCCTTCCTGGGCAGCGGCGATCTTTTCGTCATCGTCAGGAATATCGAACCGGCCCGGCGACCAGGTAGACCATTTGCCCGAGGGATGCAGCCCCGTATAGCCGCTGCAGACACAATCACAGCGGCTCACGTGACGCCGCCGTGAATAGCTGAACTCGCACCCTCCCAGGGTAACCGTCGTTTTCGCCCCCCGGTCCATAAATTTCGACACGCACGATGCCATGCACAGGCGGCAGTTGTCGCAGTAGTTTTCCTCTGCCGGCAGAGGATCCGTCGGTATCAAGGCAGCTGTCGTAACGGCAGACGCGAGGATGACGGCTGCACCCTCTTCTTTTGTGAGCAGATTCCCGGAGAGCCCCAGATGCCCCACGCCCGACCGGACCGCGAGATATCGGTGCGACAGGTCCGGCATGTAGGACGAGGCTCCTCCGGGAGCTTCAGCTCTGTAGACCAGGTTGGCGGCAACGGGCTCGGCGGGGTGTCCCTTCTGTCGAAGGTAGTTGGCCAGGTGCAGGGCGATACCGCTCGCCACGGCGTTTGCACGGAGAAAATCCCTCTCGAGCCCAAGACGGTCCTTCTTCATCAGGTAGGGTGCGATGACCTTCCAGTCTATCGGCACGGCAAAGGTGACGGCCGACTTCGCATGGGGCAGCACGTAGGTCAGATCGGCGGAAGGCGGGCCTCCTTCCAGTGTCTCCGTTGTCGTAATCCCGGCGGCACAGGCACCATCAATCAGAGCCATCTCCCGTAAAAGACTGCTCAATTTCTCCATCTCGATCCTCTCTTCCTCTTGATCACTGACCCGCGTTCCCATGCGGACCCTATACCATGGAAATCATTGCCGGTGCAATGGTCCCTGACCGGAAGCGACGGCGGAATGACCGGGATTCCTGAAACGTGAGGGCGGAGCAGCATATCCGTGGTGCCTGACTCTTTGGTAAAATAATCCCGGTAATACCGGAAAAAATCATCGATTGCGCCGCGGGGAAAGGAAGGTTCCCTTCTTCGGGTTCCTGTAAATCCATCTGAATCAGCATGTTGATAGCAGTCGCCCCTTTCGACACATGCTGGCACGGTAAATGCAAAAAATCAAACAGCGACTACCGGATCATTCGTTCCTTTTTCGCATATACCGGTTACGAGGAGCTTATTATGCAGAAAGAACACCATCACAGAGGATTCACCCTTGTCGAACTCCTGATCGTCATTGCCATCATCGGGATTCTCGCGGCAATTGCAGTTCCCCAATTCCGCACTTATCAGATGCACAGTTACCGGGCAGCCACCATCTCCGATGCAAAGAATGCCTATGACGCCGTCATGAACTGGTTCGTCGACAACACCTGTACGGCTTGACTCCCCGCCATTGCCGGGCTGGGAGCCTACGGCTTTAGACCATCACCGCATGTCACCACTGAAATCACCAACAAGGACGTGGATCACCTCGAAATAACCTCCAATCATGAAATTGGGGGGCAGACCGTTGTTATCCGTGTCGACGGGTCCTATACGGTGAATTAACAGGGAATGTCGATTCCCTCCCCCGGACTGCATGCATCAGGGGATGGCAGAAACCGGTTTGCCGCAACCGGTGAAAGGAGTCACCTTCCTTGCAGTGGGAAGGGCTTCAGGACGATTTACTTACCCCTCTTCCGGAGGATCGTGTCAATCGCCTTCTCCAGCGCAGAATTGAATTCAATTGCGCGATCGAGCATGAGAAAGTGGTCCGCCTCCTTCAACACAATGGCATCGAAAGAAAACATGTGTCTCCGGTTGGCTTCAGAGTTGACGGGCCACCGATCTCCCTTCACGACAACGACGGGAACCCGGATTTCATCAAATATTTTCGCCGCCTCGCCGGTAACATATTGCGACACCATCTCCCTCATGGCGCTCAGGGCAACAGCGGGCGGCGCAGCCGACATATCCGCCAGAATCCAGTCGCGAATCAGCGGATCCGTACGAGGAGAGATCATCTCCTGGACGAACTGCCGCGATCCGTTTCGAAAATCCCTTTCCAGCGGCGCCAGCATCTGATCCCGTTCCTCGGGTGTCATGGGATATTCTATGTCTTCCAGCGTATCGACGCCGATCAGTCCGATGACACGATCCGGCATGAGTCTGGCGGCTTCCGCAATGACCGAGCCGCCCATGGAATGTCCGATCAGAATCACTTCATGACTGCCCGTTGCTTCCGTCACCGCCCGCGCATCCTCTCCTAAAGCCTTCATGCTATACTGCGAACGCATCGAACCCGAGTGCCCATGGCCTGCGAGGTCAAGCACGACCACCCGGTGTGTTCCGGAGAAATGCGGGACCTGGGCACGCCAGTACCGGGCATCACAGCTCCAGCCATGAACAAACACAAGGGTCGGTTCCCCTTTTCCATGAACCTCATAGGAAATGAGAGTGCCATCCCCGGAGGAAACCACACGAGGCCACTCCGCCTGCACCCGGACCGTTCCAAGGGTCAAGAGAAGAACCACAACGAAGGGGTAGAGGAAGATCGGACATTTCATACAAGCGTACCTGCCGTTCCTTCCGGTGTCGACACCTTCCTTTGCTCGACATTCCATCATACCGCTTCCTTTGCACCCGTTGTGTTTTCGGGACCGCTCTCTGCCGTCGAATCCCAATTCGTCAATACCGTGCCATCAATCCTCCCGCCCGCTGCCAAGGATCCGCAGGCGCAGACCACAGCAGTGCCCCGGATTACCTTTCCTCCCGACTCCCTGGGTGCTCAGGCAGGTGAAAAGAGAGAAGGGCTCGTCTCCGTGCCTCTCCATGTGGGGAGCTGCTTGAACACTGACGTCTCTATACAAGCTTTTCGGCGCCCGAATAGACCTCTTCCACTTTCAAGGCCGTTGCAGCATGACCGGGGTGCTTTTCAGGATTCCATTTTTTCATATCCTCGAAGATACTGCCTTCTTCATGGTATTCAATGGTTCCCTTAATCTGATAGGATTTCCCCTCTTTCGTTATGAAAAGAATCGATCCTTTGCTGCCTGTACGTATGTTTTCCAGTGTCTTGGCAAAATAATTATTTGCAACCACTATCGTATCTTCACTGAACTTTGAAACACAGGTAGCGTAAATTGCATTGGGGATGCCATCTCCATCTACCGTTGTCAAAACGACGGGACCTTCCCGATCTTCCCAGGCCTTACTCACATGCTCCGGTAATACTGCCATCATTTGTCTCCTTGAATCCGATCTGTTCTTCACTGCGATCCCGGCGTCCTGCGGGGAGCGCCAAAAGCGGTATCGGACATTGTAGTTGGATGCAGATTTTTTCGGGGACCGCAGGAAATCCCTTCGCGCCCGGCCCCGCGAAACCCGCCCACAAAAAAAGCACTTTCAGAAATCTTTGTCAAGGAAAAGGCAGGACCTACGTACCTGAGTTCCAAAGTGCTTGAGCAAAAAACGGTTTCGTTTTTCGGGTTTCGAGAAATAGATTTTTAGGATTTTGAGTTTTTACTGACCGCTGATGGCTGATGGCTGAAAGCTTATGTAACCTCGAAACTGTTTTTAATCGCTGCCCTCTTACACGGAGCCTGCCTGTTCATAGACGTATTTTAACGTGCCCGGGCATAAAGGGAAATCACCTATCACGACCCCATAATGAGCCGATCCGTTTGCCGATTGACAGACAGGCGACCTTTTTCTATACTCACCGCACTACAAACAAGCACCTACCAGGAGAGGAACCATGAAGTTCGAAACCATTCACTGCAGCATTGTCGACCGTATTGCCACCGTCACCCTGAACAGGCCGGAGCAACTCAACGCCATCATTCCGAAGATGCTTGAGGAACTCAATGAGGCCTTCGCAGCCCTGGCCGTCGACGATGCGGCAGGTATCGTTGTCCTCACGGGGACAGGCAAGGCTTTTTCCGCCGGAGTCGATCTCAAGGTGATCAACGAACACGGAATCAAGGACGGCGCCGTTGGAGATATTCTTGATATTCCCGCCAACAGCCTGACCGAAAAGATGTCCCGGATCCCGAAGGCTGTTATCGCCAAAGTGAACGGATTCTGCTTTACGGGGGCACTGGAACTGGTGCTGGGCTGTGACTTGATCGTGGTCGCGGCAGAGGCGAAGCTGGGCGACACCCATACCCGGTGGGGCATCAGACCGTCCTGGGGCATGAGCCAGCGGCTGCCCAGAAGGGTGGGCCTGCTTAAGGCACGGGAGCTTTCCCTGACGGCCCGGCAGTTCACCGGCAGGGAAGCCCTGGAGATGGGACTCGCCAATTACGCGCCGGAACGAAAGGATCTCGACGCCGTGGTGGATAGGCTGTGCAGACAGATTCTCACCAACAGTCCCCAGTCAATCGCCGCCTATAAGGATCTCTATCGCGTCGCAGAAAACAGTACGCTGAAAGAGGGATTGGCTTACGAAACCGCTACGGTGTACCGGATCGATGACACCATGGACCGGCTGAAAGAGTTTCTCTAGAATATTCAAATCCCTGAGCAGCGGGGCACCGAAGTGGAGAGAACACGCGTGCAGGAGAGAATCCCTAAGCACTTTTGGAACAGGATTCTCCATCAAGTCGGGAAAGACATGCCGACTTTATGACGGCATGCGTCAAGGGAACCGGCGGGAGCCTTCCTGTGAAGCCATCCCCGCCGGAATAAAGGATTGACCTTTTACGAAAAGTAGTATATGAATGCGCGTTTCTGACCGGGCCCCGAGGGTCCGGTTTTTTGTTACCTGTTTATATGAAATGTGTGTGAGGTTGAAGAACGTGGACAAGCATCACCAAAGAGAAGTGGACCGGCGCCGTAATTTCGGGATCATCAGTCACCCCGATGCCGGAAAGACGACCCTGACTGAAAAACTGCTGCTCTTTGGCGGAGCGATCCAGCAGGCCGGCGCACGAGATGCTCTGCTACGCCAGGACACTCTGGGACCTGATCGATCCTCAGGATCTCCCTGGCTTGCAGACCGCGATCGCCCAGTCC
>CAYTUH010000014.1:0-6937 GCA_964441165.1 uncultured Syntrophaceae bacterium | reverse complement strand
GACTGGATGCACATCGAAAAGGAACGGGGCATTTAGGTAACGACCTCGGTCATGAAATTCAACTATCGGGATTACGCGATCAACCTCCTCGACACCCCGGGACACCAGGACTTCTCCGAGGATACCTATCGAGTCATGACGGCAGTGGACAGCGCCCTGATGGTGATTGACAGCGCCAGAGGGGTGGAACCGCAGACGGAAAAGCTCATGGAGGTGTGCCGCATGCGGAACACCCCGATCATCACCTTTATCAACAAGCTTGACCGTGACGGTCTTCCGCCCCTGGATCTGCTTTCGGACATCGAAGAAAAGCTCCAGATCGAGTGCGTTCCCCTCTCCTGGCCCATCGGCATGGGAAAATCCTTCAGGGGTGTCTACAATCTCTATCGCCACGAACTGCACCTCTTCAAACCCGGCGGAAGCAGCCAGCCCCGCGAGGGTGTCACGATACACGATCTGTCCGATTCCCGCCTGGATGAGCTTCTGGGCAGTCAGGCGGCAGTGCTTCGCGATGAGATCGAACTCCTGGAGGGAGCTGCCCCGCGCTTTGAAATGAAGCACTATCTCAAGGGAAACCAGACCCCTGTTTTTTTCGGCAGCGCTATCAACAATTTCGGCGTGAAGGAACTGCTCGACGCCTTTGTCACGATGGCCCCCGCCCCCATGCCGCGCGCCACGCTGACCCGGGAGGTCTCTCCCTATGAAGATGCTTTTTCCGGGTTCGTCTTCAAGATCCAGGCGAACATGGACCCGGCACATCGCGACCGGATTGCCTTTCTGCGTGTCTGCTCAGGGACGTTCCACCGCGGGATGAAGGTAGTGCACCACCGGATCGGCAAGGAAATCGTCATCGCCAACGCGACCATCTTCATGTCGAATGACCGTGCCAACGTCGAGGAGGCCTATCCGGGAGATGTCATCGGGATTCACAATCACGGTACGATCAAGATCGGAGACACTTTTTCCGAGGGAGAACTCCTGAAGTTTACCGGTATTCCCAACTTCGCCCCGGAACACTTCCGGCGGATACGACTGAAGAATCCCATGAAGAGCAAGCAGCTTCAGAAGGGGCTCCTCCAGCTCTCCGAAGAAGGGGCCGCCCAGATATTCCGGCCGCTGGGAGGAAGTGATTACATCCTGGGGGCCGTCGGCGCCCTTCAGTTTGAAGTGACATCGGAGCGGCTTCGGGCCGAGTACGGTGCAAATACCCTCTACGAAGAGGTCCCTTTCGGGGTCGCCCGCTGGGTGACCTGTGACGATCCGAAGCGCATGAAGGAATTCGAAGATGAGAATCGGACCACTCTGGCCCGGGATGCCGAAGGATCGCTGGCCCTCCTCACCTCCAGCGAGTGGCGGCTCGCACGCGTCATCGAGCAATGGCCCGATATCAGTTTCCACAAGACCTGCGAACATGGATAATGTAGTAGAGGATTCAAGGGTTAAGGAAGGCAAGTGCCTGAGCCGGTCAGGATTAACGGATTAAGGATTGAAGGATTACTAAAAAGTCTCGGGGTTCGGGTTTCGAGGAATGCACGGCACACGGTCATTGCGAGACCGCCCTCGGCGGTCGTGGCAATCCGTTTTTGGTTTTTTCTTTCGCTGACGGCTGATGGCTTTTATATTCCCCCCTTACGAAACGGTTCTGAATTTCGAAAAGAGGAAGAAGAATGCCGTCATGAAGAGGCAGAGCAGCAGGCCGGCAAGGGCCAGCGAATCAGGCGTCCCGATTCGTTCGGCCAGCACCCCAAAAGGGACGGCACTGAGGGGCATGATCCCGAAAGTCATCATGGCCATGCTCACGATGCGCCCCCGCATTTCCGACGATGAATAGAGCTGCATGAGGGTCATGTTGAGAGACATGAATACGGCACTCAGCATCCCGATGAGAAAAAGGACGGGGAGTGCCGTGGAATAGGAATGGCAGTATGCAAAAATGCTCAGCGTGCACCCCCATATGAAACCGTTTACCACCAGGAACAGGCCCCGCCGCTTCAAATGACGTATCGAGGCAAGGACCAGCGTGCCCACGAGCGAACCGATACCGACAAAGGTCATCAGAACTCCCAGGCCGTCGGATTGGATATTCATGACCTCCCTGCCCCATGCCGGAAGAAGGGCAAGATAGGGAAAACCGAAGAGGGACGGAACGAAGGCCATGATGATGAGGGCGCGAATCGTGGGTTCTCCCGCCGCGTATCGAAATCCTTCCCTGATATCGCTCACAACCCCCTGCTTTACGGCACCGGCAGAGGGCGCCCTGCCCCCATGTATCATCAGCGTACAGAGGACGGAAAGGGCATAGATAATCGTAATCAGGTAGAAAACTCCTGCCGTATCGATGAAGACAATAAGCACGCCCGCCAGTACGGGACCGATGATGCGCGTCAGGTTCATACCCGCGCTGCTGAGCGAAATGGCATTCATGAGGTGCCCCTCAGGCACGATATCCGAAATGAGTGACTGGCGGCTCGGCATGTTGAAGGCCGCCATGGTCCCGTTACAGAATCCAAGCACCATGAGGTGCCAGAATTGGACAACCCCCGTCATATCAAGGACCGCCAGGAGCAGAGTGAGGAGGGTATTGCCGCTCAGACTCAGCATGATGATCTTCCGGCGGGAGATACGATCTGCAAAGGCTCCCCCGAAGACGGCGGCCAGGGTAAGGGGAAGTGCAAAGGACATCATGACCAGTGAAAGGGCAAGGGGAGAATCGTCGGTCAGACGGAGGATCAGCCAGCCCCGGGTAATCTGCTGCATGCCAACGGCCATGAAAGAAAAAAAGGTGCCGAGCCAGAGCCATCGATAGTCGCGAAATCCGAACGATTCCAGAGCCCGGGGGATAAGAGGTCGCGGCGGAGCGCCTTCGATTGTTCCGCTCTGCTCCGTGTATCCTTTTTCCTGCTGCCCCACATCTGAATCCATTTATTCGCTCACACACCATGGAATCCCCCGGTCCGGCGGAACGGGCAATTTCACTCCCGACTTTTTATTTCTTCTGTCAGCAACCGGACCCGAGGAGCCATGAAGGTCCGGAAAAAACCCTCAGGCATGTCATCAATTTTCGCAATGATCGGGACCGTGTCAACGAAATAATACCCCGCCGCCACGGCCCGTTACCGGCATCACTATCCCCCCGAACAGGTCTTCCTGCCGCCGAAGGGCCTGCTGTGTGCGAAGAAAGAATACCGGCCCTTCACATCACGCATCATTCCTGCATCTTAAGGATAACTTTCAGCATATCGGGCATTTGTGCCCGTTCAAAGGCAGCTGCCGCCTCCTCTATCGGATACCGGGCGGTGATCAGCCGTTCCAGCGGCATGTCGGGAAAGGTCTGCATCATCCGCAATCCATCGGAAAACCTGCCGCATCGGGAACCGATGACTTTCAGCTCATTAACGACGATTGGAGACAGATCGAGATTCGCCCTGGATGCCACCGTCGATTTCAGGACGATGCACCCCCGGGGACGGCACAGAGCAATTGCATCGTGCAACCCCTCCGCCGAGCCCGTTGCTTCGACCACGATATCGGCTCCGCCTTCGACACAGGTTCCCTTCATCGATCGTTCCAGGTGCCGCCAGGCGGCACGATCAAGTTTGTCGTAATGATGTCCGACAAGGGTCACATCGGACAGGACCGTGGCGAGCACCCAGGCGCAGAGAATTCCCAAAGGGCCGTCTCCCAGGACAATGGCCCGTTCCTTCCCTCCCATGTCGAGCTGCTCGAGGATCTCGCAGGCCGCCGCCAGTGGTTCCGTTAAAACGGCCCGGTCATCGGACAGTTCCCCGGGAATGCGATGGAGATTGACAATGGGAAGCACGCAGTAATCGGCCAGGCACCCGTCCAGCTTGTCGATACCCAGCGTGGTCCGATGGGGGCAATGACGGCCCAGCCCTTCGGCACACCATTCACAGCGGCCGCAGGAAGCATTGATTTCACCGACGACAGGGGCACCGGTCCAGGAATCGTCTGCGCATTCATCGATCCTGCCGACGAATTCATGGCCCGGAATCCCCCGAAACCCCATATAACCTTTCCTTATCTCCAAATCGGTTGCACAGATGCCCGCCGACATCACCCGGATACGGGCCCAACCTTCGGGCACATCAGGGATGGGAGCGTCGGAGACATACTTCACCATACCGTCAAATCGAACAGCCCGCATGGTCTCCGCTTTTCTCGGATAGGATACGTTCACTGTATTTATATACCTTTTTGTATCTGCCCTTGGTATTAAAGCTGTCAGCTCTCAGCCGTCAGTGAAAGAAAAAACCAAAAACGGATTGCCACGACCGCCGAGGACGGTCTCGCAATGACCACGTGCCTTGCATGCCTCGAAACCCGAAACTCGAGACTCGAAACTTTTATCGTTCCATCAATGCCCGGAACCTCTTCCCTCATTTCCTGAAGAGAGAGAAGATCAGGGTAAGGAGAAGGCTGACGACAATGCATGTCATGACAGGAAAATAAAAGGAAATGTTCTTTCCCCTGATGACAATGTCGCCGGGCAGCCGTCCGATCCAAGGGATCTTTTCCCCGAACGTGAGCAGAAGCCCTGCACCGGCGATGACCAGCCCGGCAATGACAAGAATTTTCCCGAAATGAGAAAAATCAAACATGGTCTATTCTCATACCGTCATTTACATATTGACATAACAGGGAACGTGCCTATTCCGCAAGTGGCTGTATTATAAGGCTGGAAGTATAATAGAGAATTGAGAATTCAGAAGTAAGCCCAGCCGCCGGCCTGCGACCGGTTTAATCAAGGATGAAACTTCATACATTCGCAGAAAATCGATTGTGTCCTCTTTTGTCATTCCGTGCTTGACGCGGAATCCAGTATTTTCAGTTAGTTCTGGACTCCCGCTTTCGCGGGAGTGACACTTTAATTTGACTTTTCGCGAGTACTTCAAACCGTAAGTTTCATACAAGAATAAAAGCGGTTCTTTTGCTGTTGGCTATTGTGCTCTTACTCCTTCAATCCCCTATCCCTTAATCCTACCTCTCACCCCCACCGGAAGGGTTCGTCTTTCTCAAAATCCGGCGTCAGGCTCTCCCCGCTCACTTCCTGCACGAAAAGATAGTCGAATCCCATGTCGAGGGCCTCACTCACCACATGGTCATACTCTTCCTTCGTCACCCGTCGTCCCAGCAGGGGGTGATCCTTCACGGCCGGCGTGGGTGTGTACTGCGACATAATGCTGAGGGGAACGGAGAGGGAAATCTCATCCTTGATCAGCTTCAGGACTTCACGGCTGTTTTCGGTCATGCCGGGCAGTACAAGGTGGCGGATGATAATACCCCGGAACGCTGCACCATCGAATATTTCCAGTCCATCTCCCACCTGCCGCACCATCGCCTTGATCGACGCGAGGGCATGGGAGACGTAATCGCCCGCACCCGACAATGCCCAGGCATCCCGGTCATTGCCGTACTTGAAATCGGGGAGGTAGACATCGACGACCCCGTCAAGGTATTCCATGATTGTTGCATCTTCGTAGCCGCCCGAATTATAGACGAGAGGCAGCGTCAACCCCCGCTCCACGGCCGTGCAGAGGGCACCCATGAGCACCGGCAGGTGGGGCGCCGCCGTGACGGCTTCGATATTGTGGCACTGCTGATCCTGGAGTCTCATCATCATGCCGGCCAGTTCGTCGGCATCGACTCGTGTGCCTGCAATTCCGTGACTGATCTGGTAATTCTGGCAATAGACACAGCGAAGGGTGCAGGACGAAAAGAAGATCGTTCCCGCGCCGCGGGTTCCCGAGATGACCGGTTCCTCACCATGATGGGGAAGAGCGGCATTCACAACCGCATGGGCATCGAGACCGCAGAACCCCTCTTCTCCCCCGCTCCGGTTTATCCCGCAGCCTCTCGGGCAGAGGCGGCAGCTTCCCAAAAGATTCGCCAGGCGCCTGCTCCTCGATTGCAACAGCCCCTTCTCATACAAACTGACATGCCGGGGTTTCATAATCTTTCAACGACACGGCGGAGTCTCCCGCTTGCCGCCAGTTCCAGAAACTCTTCACCGAAGTGTTGCGACATGGCGACCGCCTTTCTCCAGTTCCGCATCCGTCCCTTCGGATCTTTCATATACAGCCTGAAGTCTTCACGGTCAGGAACTTTCCCGCCTGGAAGTTTTTCCACAAACTCTGCCGAGGGATATATCATGAGGATGTTTTCCAGATATCGGGCCGGGGGGGTACGGTAGAACAGATGTTTATCCATCCAGGCCGGTACGATCCGTTCATGGTGATTGAAAAAGAGAACAACGTCGTCATGACTTCCGGCATACTGATGGTTGAGCTGGTAGTCCGTAAGACCGCCGTCACGATAGACGCCCGTCTCGGCACCATAGATATCCCGTACGCCGGACACCACCATCGGTATTGCCGAGGTTGCCATGAGGACATGCTTGAAATTGATCTGGTTCAGTGGCACCGCCCGTCCCCTGAAGGCACCGTTGAGACAAAAGGATGGAGGAATCGCACTGTTATGGAAGACAACCCGCTGAAAGAACCGATTCACCAGGGAAGGATGGATAAGGTTGAAGAGAAATGTCGCACCAAGCCCGACACCCTGTATCAGGGTCGTGTCCGATTTTACCAGATTCCGTGCCCGTGCCGTGATGATTGCCAGCCGATACCGGCGATTTCCGAGGGCAAAGGGAAGGGCATCATCTTCCACGTAATCGTCGATGAGGCAGGTAATGGATCGCAGGATGGAGTGGCGGTTGTCTCTCCTGCTGAAGACCATGGAAATATAGGAATCCATGAGGGCCTGATAGCTCTTTTCATGTTCGGGCTGCACCCAGGCGGCAAAGCGGAGCGCACCCGCCGAGGCGCCCACGAGATGAACGGGCCGCAGGGAGCCGAGCACCCGCTTGTTTCGCCACACCTCTTGACCTATATTTTCTGTCAATGGGTGATATCTCTAT
>CAYTUH010000013.1:0-15848 GCA_964441165.1 uncultured Syntrophaceae bacterium | reverse complement strand
ACCGAGGGCAATCGAAACATTCAGGGTGCGGGCATGACGCATATCGGCAGGGACAGCAAGGAGACCATCATCTCCCGGTTCGGGAAACATGTGTCTTCAGGGAAGGCTGACTTCTTCACGGGGGTGGGCATCGATTTCGTCTTCGGCCGCCGGGACGGTCCCTTCGTCTGGGACGCAACGTCATCGAGACGCCTGATCAACTGCTACTGCAACTCCTGGAGGCTGCCAACGGATTTTTCCGGAACGAGGCAGCGGCCCTCGACGTCGCCCCGCTCACGGTGGGGTGAGTTCGCGCCTATTATCGGGAAAATACTACGGGTATATCCTGCCCGGCACCATACGACGATAAGCGGAGGAGGAGAAGATGATGAAGGCCCAGGGGGAATACAATGAGATGCCGCCGGAGGATCTGGTCCGGCAGATTGATGCCATCGTTCACCCCCGTTCGGTGGCCGTGGTGGGCGTACCGAAGGGGATGAAGGCGGGAAAGCTCTTTCTGATGGCGCTCCTCGATCAGGGCTTTGCCGGCAGGATATATCCCGTTCATCCCGAGGCGCAAGAGATCGACGGGCTTACCACCTATCCGAGCGTGTCGGCAATCCCCGGGATTGTCGATCTCGCCATCATCCTGGTGTCCCATGCACACGCCCCTGCCGTCCTGCGGGAATGTGCCGCCAAAGGCGTAAAGGGCGCGATCCTTTTTACGTCGGGATACGGAGAGACGGGGACGGCGGAAGGGAGAAACGATGAAGCGGAACTGACCCGCATTGCCCGTGAGTCAGGCATGCGGATCATCGGACCGAACTGCATGGGACTCTATGTGCCCGCCTCGGGACTCTCCTTTTTCCCGGGGCTTCCCCGCGAGCCGGGTTCCATCGGGATCATTTCCCACAGCGGATCCCTGGCCAATATTCTCTGTTACATGGCACCGCAGAAGGGGCTTCGCTTCAGCACGGTGGTCAGTCTCGGTAATGAATGCGACCTTACCAGTACCGATTTTCTCCGGTATCTGGAGCAGGACGAGGAGACGACGGTCATCGGCGTCTATCTGGAGAGCGTTAAACAGGGCGGTGCCTTTGTGCGGATGCTCCGGGAAACGTCGTTGAAGAAACCCGTTATCCTCTGGAAGGTGGGTCTCACCGAGGAAGGCAGCAGGGCGGCGGCTTCCCATACGGGTGCGCTGGCGCTGACGGGCCCCCTCTGGGAAAATGCGGTGCGACAGACAGGTGCCGTGCCCGTGGCGGGATTCGAGGAGTGGGTGGACCATCTGACGGGATTCTCCATGCTTCCCCCTTCTCCGGGGGATCGCATGGCGATTATTTCCGGTCCGGGAGGGCTTGCCGTTTCGGCTGCCGATGCCTGCGGCAAGGAGAACCTCAGCCTGGCGGAACTGGCACCGGCAACCCGCCGGGCGCTGGGGGAGTTTTTGCCGCCCACGGGAACGAGTTTCAGGAATCCCGTCGATGTGGGACTCACGGCTTCATTCGACATGAATCTCTACATCCAGGCGGCCCGGATCGTGGCAGCCGATCACGGTGTTGACGCCGTGGTGGTCTGCGGTATCGGATTATCTCCCGAGGCAAACAGGCTCTATGCCGATTCAATGATCGCCGCGCGCCATGATTTCGGAAAACCCTTCCTCATCGTGAATATTCCCGGTCTCGATCGGGAGGTTCCACCCCTCTTTCTGAATGCCGGCATTCCTTTTTTCGAATCCGTTGAGCGTGCCATGGCGGTCTATGCCGGCCTTCGCCGGTATCATGCGTGGCGCGGGAGACGGGGCGCATAAAATTCTTTACATCGTATCTGCAATTTACTATCCTCACCGCAGTCCTTTGATCGTCGAACAGATTCGGGAGTGCGGTGAACGACCGTTCCCGCGAGGATTGTGCGCAGTAACCAAAAGGAGATGCGGAAGCGATATGACTGAAACGATTGCCTTTGATAATGAGAAGTACATACAGGAGCAGACGGCGGCCATTCTTGAAAGGGTGGAACGGTTCGACAACAAACTCTATCTTGAATTCGGCGGAAAGCTCTTCTACGATTATCATGCCGCGAGGGTTCTGCCGGGATATGATCCCAATGTGAAGGTCCGGCTCCTCAGGGAGCTGAAAAACAAGGCCGGCATCATTCTCTGTATTTACGCCGGCGATATCGAACGAAAGAAGATCCGGGCCGATTTCGGCATTACCTACGATTCCGACGCCATGAAGCTCATCGATGATCTGAGGAACTGGGATCTCGACGTGCTCGGCGTGGTCATTACCCGCTTCGAAAACCAGCCGGCGGCCATATTGTTCAAGAACAAGCTGGAGCGCCGGGGCGTTACCGTCTATACCCACCGCTATACCAAGGGATATCCCACGGATGTTGAAACCATCGTCAGCGACGAGGGATACGGTGCCAATTCCTGCATCGAAACGGAGAAGCCCCTGGTGATCGTTACGGGACCCGGTCCGGGCAGCGGCAAGCTTGCCACCTGCCTCTCTCAACTCTATCACGACTACCGGAAGGGCATCAAA
The DNA here is from genome assembly GCA_964441165.1 of uncultured Syntrophaceae bacterium. GTDB lineage: Bacteria > Desulfobacterota > Syntrophia > Syntrophales > UBA2210 > CAYTUH01. The sequence continues at coordinate 13,323 of CAYTUH010000013.1, read as the reverse complement.
TCGGGATACGCGAAATTCGAGACCTTTCCCATATGGAATCTCTCCCTCAAGCATCCCGTCAACGTGGCCTACGAAGCCGCCACGGCGGACATCCGGGACTTCAATCTTATCGATCCTTTTCACCTGGACTACTACGATCTCAAATCGGTGAACTACAATCGCGACGTGGAGGCCTTTCCCGTTCTGAAGCGGATACTGGAGAAGATCACCGGTGGGGAATCCTTCTACAAGTCGCCCACCGATATGGGGGTAAACCGGGCGGGATTCGCCATTGTCAACGACGAGCTGACCCGGGAGGCGGCGAAGCTGGAGGTCATTCGGCGATATTTCCGCTACCGCTGCGAGTATGCCATGGGATTTTCCGACCGGGAAACGGTGCAGCGCGTAGAACTCTTCATCAAGGACTTCAACCTCAATCCGGAATACCGGAAGGTGGTGGAACCGGCCCGCAAGGCGGCACTGGATGCCCAGGAGCGGGCCAAGGGAAACGAGGGGATATACTGCGGAGCGGCAATCGAGCTCAGGGACGGCTCCATCATTACCGGCAACAACTCCCCCCTCATGCATGCGGCGTCGAGCCTTGTCATTCACGCCATAAAGCATCTGGCGGAGATACCCGACAAGATAAAACTCCTGCCCATCTCCATCACGGAATCGGTGAGAAGCCTCAAGACGAATACCCTGAACGAAAAGTCGGTAAGCCTCGATTTGAACGAGACGCTCATCGCCCTCGGCATCAGCGCCACCACGAATCCCGCTGCGCAGCTCGCCATCGAAAAACTGAAAGAGGTCCGGGGTTGCGAAGTCCACATGACCCATATTCCCACGCCCGGCGATGAAGCGGGACTCCGAAGACTGGGCGTGAACCTTACCAGTGATCCGAATTTTTCATCGAACAATCTCTTTATCACCTGAAAAAGGACCGCTGCTGCCGGACAGGGATCACTGCAGGTGTACCGTGCATCATCCCACGGCCGATTCGGAGGCCTGCGCCGTCTTTCCCCGGGTCTTGCCGCCGTTTGCCGCTGGACATGATGCGTCTTTAGCGTTATAGACCCCCTGTACGGTATCAAACGTGACAGAAAACCGGGAGGAAGAAAAAATGATTAAGATAACCTGCCTGGGTGGTGCCGGATCGGTCACCGGTTCGAGCTACCTCGTAGAAACACCACAGGGAAACAGAGTTCTCGTTGATTGCGGTCTTTTCCAGGGAGGAAAGGATATGGAGACCCGCAACTGGCAGCGGTGGGGCTTCAATCCGCGGGATTTATCGACAATGCTTCTAACCCATGCCCATATCGATCACAGTGGACGGATCCCGCAGCTGGTAAAAGACGGCTTCAAGGGGAGGATCATTACCTCGCCCCCGACGGCGGAATTGTGCCGGATCATGCTGGTCGATTCGGCCCATGTTCAGGAAATGGATGCGGAATGGCAGACACGGAAGAACTCACGACAGGGGAGGGATGAAGTTGTTCCTCTCTATACGATAGCCGATGCCGAGGCGAGCCTGAGGTACCTTTCGCCGGCCGAAGACGATACACTCATGACCATCGCGCCGGATATGAGGGTTCGTTTCAGGAATGCGGGGCATATCCTGGGATCACGAATCATTGAAATGTGGGTCGATGACGGTGCCGACGAAGTGAAGATCGTCTTCTCCGGTGACCTGGGAAATAAGAACCAGCTCATCGTCCGCGACCCCGAAGAAATCATCAACGCCCACTATCTCTTTGTCGAATCTACCTACGGAAACCGCCTGCACCGTTCCATGGAGGCAAGCAAGGACGAATTGCTGGAGGCGATACGTTATGCCGTGTCGCATAACGAGAAAGTCATCATTCCGGCCTTTGCCCTTGAACGAACACAGGAGATCCTCTACCTGCTGAGCGCCTTTTCCCGAGACGGGCTGCTCCCCGACATCCCCGTCTATCTTGACAGTCCCCTGGCCATCAAGGCAACGGAGATTTTCCGCAAGAACAAGGCCTACTATGATGAAGAGGCACGGGCGATTGCCGATGTCGGGGTTGATCCCTTCGATATGCCCAACCTCCATTTTACGCCCACCACGGAGGAATCAATCGCCATCAACAAAAAAGCGGGTTCAGCCATCATTATTTCCGCCAGCGGCATGTGTACGGCGGGGCGGATCAAGCACCATCTGAAGCACAACCTCTGGCGCCCCGGCGCCAGTATCATCATCGTAGGCTTCCAGGCCCAGGGAACCACGGGACGGAAAATCGTGGACGGCGAGAAAAAGGTCAAGATCTTCCGGGAAGACGTGGCCGTGAAGGCCAAAGTCTTTACCATCGGCGGGTTCTCTGCACATGCCGATCAGAAGGGCCTGCTCGAATGGGTCGGCCATTTTGCATCGTCCCATCCCCGGGTCTTTGTCGTCCATGGCGAACTTTCATCGAGCCGGGCGCTCTCTGAAAAGATCGGTGAAGTCTATTCGCTCGACACCCACGTTCCTTCCTGGCGGGAGACGCTCCTGCTCGAACCGTCTGAGATGTCGACGGAAATTGGACCGGAGGAGGCCGTCTCCGGTGATATGATCCGTGATATGAACGCGACCATCGAGGATATGGAACGGGAGCTTGAAGATCTCAAACAGCGCATGGCGGGCAAGGCAGCTGCGGGAGCGGTCGATAGCGACGACGTACAGAGGGCGAAACGGATTCAGCAGGAACTCCGAGGGCTCTTTTCCTGCCCGCGTGTGAATGTCCCTGACCGGGCCGGTTCGTGTCGGACCGGGCAGGGATGTCAAATAGCAAGGCAGGCCATATGGATTTCTCTTGACAGTGACAGGTCAATTTTCTATGGTGCACAATCGACTAAGGGCAATCATCTTCAACAAACACATATTCAAGGACGGAACATATGAAAGACAAGTACTCGATTATCGGACCGCTCTATGATTTTTTGGCGATGCTCTATAGTGCCAACCAGATTGATCACTGCAAAATTGCCATGCATGACAAGATCAAACCGGACAACAAGGTCCTCTTTGCCGGAGTCGGCCACGGTTTCGATGCAGTCAAGGCGGCGGAACGGGGTGCGAAGGTAACCGTCGTGGATCTTTCCGAAACGATGCTGAAAAGGCTCAACAGGAAAGCAGAGGAAAAAGCATTTAAACACCCCATCAGACAGATCAATGACAATATCCTCAACTTCGACGAATATGATACCTACGATTTTGTCTTTGCCAACTTTTTCCTGAATGTCTTCTCCAAGGGGAAAATGGTCGAAATCCTGAGTCATCTCAGCAAACTGGCAAAGCGTAAAGGCTTCGTGGTGGTGGGGGACTTCTCCCTGCCCAATGGCAACGTCGTTGCCCGATTTTTTCAGATCATCTACTGGCGTATTGCCGACCTTATATTCTGGGTTGCCGCCCAGAACGCTCTTCACCCTGTGTACGATTATGCGTCGCACATGAAACAACTGGGGCTTAAAATAAAGACGATAAAATATTACAGGTTTCTCTTTGACGATCGCTACTGCTCGATCCTGGGTCAGAAAAAGTAACTGCCGGCGGCGTTCCGCAGAGTACTGAGCCGACGGTTGTGGTAGCCGATCCCTGAAACGTCAGGGTTCGGATAAAAAATGACGTCACAGACAGTGAGAATGCGATGGACACCTGCGAGGACGGTAGCCTGCGGGGATATCCTTCACAAACGATCAGCACACCCGCCATGCCGGACGTAGCGTACAGCTTCAGTTTCGCCGAGCGAATGTCCTATCTCAGGAAGTACGGCAGTCACTGCATGTCCTATTCGACCCTTCAACCGGGGATGCAATACTTCGATATTCCGGGAAAGGGGTTTATTGCCTATACCTGTCGATGGGGGATTCGGGCCGTACTGGCGGATCCTGTCTGCGATGTGCGTGACAGGGAAGGCATGATAGCCGCCTTTCTGCAGACAAAAATGTGCACCGGCTTCGCCCAGGTGTCTCCCCCGGTGGCCGACCTCCTGCATGAAAAATTCGGATTTTACGCCACGCAGTTCGGCGTTGAATCGATCGTTGATCTCCAGAACTGGGATCTGAAGGGGAAAAAGAAACAGGTCGTCAGAACATCGGTGAATCAGGCCGCGAAAAAGGGGATTACCATAGAGGAGAACTGTCACGAAGACCGATACCGGAAGCTCTCGGAGCAGTGGGTCAAGACGAGAAAGGTCAAGAACAGGGAGATTCGCTTTCTCATCAGGCCGATGAATATGGAGCACCAGGAGGAGACGCGAAGGTTCTTCGCCTATCTGGACGGCCAGCTTGTCGGATTCATTTTTTTCGATCCCCTCTTTGCCGATGGCCGGGTCGTCGGATATGTGCCCAATATTTCACGATTTGCGGAAACATTCCGGCAGGGCATCTTTTATGCCATCATGGTTCATGCCATGGAGACCTTTAAAAACGAGGGGCTCAGGGAACTCCATCTCGGTCTGTCTCCCTTTGTCGTGGTCGATAAAAAACGGCCCTATGAAACGGGCCTGATCAAGAAGCTGCTTCGTCTTTTTTTTGAACATGGAAACAGGGTATACAGCTTCAGGGGCATATATTTCACCAAATCGAGGTTCGGAGGGAAGGATTGCGAAACCTTCTGCTGCCATAAGGGAAAATTTCCATTCCGTGAAATAATCACGTTGTTTAGAATTTCCAATCTCATATAGTGCCGGCAGCGGGGGGGTAATCGCAGGCTTTGTCGCAATACCCTGCGCCATGATCCGGCGCAGGTTCTGAAAACATTGGATGTCTGATGTGCCGGGGAGGGAATCATGGAAATACCGTCTGTCGTCTTACAAAAACTGTATGCCGCCGGGAGTCTTGCCAACGAGAATGGACGGGTGCGCTTCTGCCTGACAAACCCCCTGGGCGATGCCGCGCTAAAGGGTATCACCCGGGTCGGGATAAACGGTGAAGATATAGCCCTTGATAAGATTGAAGCGGACGTGGAGGGGAAGGTTATCAGGGCGTCGGAAATAAATGAAGAAAATTCCGTTCCCTTTCTTCTCGGCCAGACCGTGGAGGTGTTCCTTCATATCGACTCGCTGGAAATGGAAACAGAGCAAATCCTCAGTTTTGCCTTTGAGACCGAACCCTACGGGCCCCTGGCCTTTGAGGTCACTGATCGTATTTCCAGCGAGACGGAAACACGGGCGGCCATACCTCACGACCGGTTCCGTGATTACGAAGCCGACATCATCAGCAAACGTCAGGACTTTGTCGAAGCATACAGCGGGGTGAAGCTTGAGTATATCGACAAATATCACTTCGATCCAACGGTCACCAAAGGCAATATCGAGAACTTCACCGGTGTGGCGCAGGTGCCGATAGGCTTTGCGGGACCGTTAAAGATCAATGGTCTGCATGCCCAGGGTGAATTTATCATTCCCCTTGCCACCACGGAAGGAACGCTCGTGGCCTCCTATAATCGCGGGATGAAGATGATCAATCTCTGCGGCGGCATTACCACGACGATTGTGGAAGACCGGATGCAGCGCGCGCCGGTCTTCATTTTCGATTCCTCCCGGGAGGCTCTCGCCTTTTCGAAATGGATCGACGAGCATGTCGACGACATCCGCTCCGAAGCCGAGGCGACGTCAAATGTAGCCCGGCTCCTGGATATCCAGACATTCATGGTCAGCAAGTTCACCTATCTGCGGTTCAACTTTCACACCGGCGACGCGGCGGGCCAGAATATGGTCAACCTGGCGACCTTTGCCGCCTGCAACTGGATCGTGAACCGGTACAAGGGGATACGTCACTACTATCTGGAGTCGAATATCTCTACCGACAAGAAGACGTCCCTCATCAATACCCTCCATACCCGGGGCAAGCGTGTCACCGCCGAACTGACCATGAAGCGGGAATTGCTGATCGAACAGCTGCGGGTTGATCCGGAAACCTGCATCAATTTTATCAAGGTGACCAACCTCGGCACCTTTCTGTCCGGTGCCGCCAGTAACGGCCTCCACAGCGCCAATGCACTGGCCGCCCTCTTTATCGCCACGGGACAGGATGTGGCAAATGTTGCCGAATCGTCAAACGGCATGATCCACATGGAAATAACCCGCGAGGGAGACCTCTATGCATCGCTGACCCTCCCGTCGTTGATTGTGGGTACCTACGGAGGGGGGACCGGCCTTCCTACCCAGCGGGAATGCCTTGAGATACTGGGGTGCTACGGTAAAGGCAAGGTCCTGAAGTTTGCCGAAATCGTCACGGCGGTTGCCGCGGCGGGCGAAATATCCCTGGGTACCGCCATATCGTCCCTTGACTGGGTCTCGGCTCATGAGAAGTTGGGGAGAAACCGCTGAAGAAAGGAGAGGTGTGCCGCCCTGGTATTCCTCTCGATCCGGATCATGTTCCACCGGATACCGGTGAAACAGTGAAGCTCCCCGCCCACGGGGCGGGGCTTCCCGGTAAGGAATCGTTTAATTATAGTGTGTCCCTTGACCCCGCCTGTAAGGCGGGGCTTGCGGGAGCACTCCCGGTCACCCCATACTACCAGCATGTTGCTCGTAGTATGCCTGTAGTTATTTAGCAAGAAATATTTCCCCGAATATGTATAAATGAAATCGCCGTGAGAGGATCAGGTCCCCGAGCGGCGGGATTTACGTGGCGAAGTTGCAATCTCGAATGCCCCGCAGAGGCGTGCAGGGTTCATCTTTTTCATGAGCATAGGGCGAAAAGTCGTCAATACGGAGAGCGAGGTTTCACCATGAGCATTTCCCACCAGAGCACAACCTGTTTTGATTCCGCACAATCGGTACCGGTGGCCGGTGTCCTTACACCTGCCATTAGGGAGGAACGGGGGAGGCCCGGCACGCAGCGCTTCACCTTTGAAGAGCGGATAGCCTATCTGAAGGAGTACGGGTGTCACTGCATGTCCTACTCGGCCCTGCAGCCGGGAATGCAGTTTCTCGATGTGCCCGGCAAGGGCTACATCCCCTATATGCAGAAGTGGGGCGCCCGGTTTGCCCTCGCCGATCCCGTCTGTGAAAAAGGCGACCGTGAAGCTCTTGTCAGGGCATTTATCGAGGGAAACGGAAACTGCGGATTTGTACAGGTATCGCAACCGGTGGCGGAGATGATACATGAAAAATTCGGGTTTTATGCAACCCAGTTCGGCATCGAGTCCATCATCGACCTGAAAGACTGGAATTTGAGAGGAAAGAAAAAACAGGTCCTGCGGACCTCTCTCAATCAGGCGAAAAAACTTGGCGTGGTGGTGGTGGAGAAATATGATGAATCGAGAGACATGGCACTCTCAGAGGCCTGGCTCAAGACGAGAAAAGTCAAGCGAAAGGAGATTATCTTCCTCATCCGGCCCATGAGTATGGATTACAAGGTGGGAACGAGAAAGTTTTTTGCCTACCATAATGATGAACTGGTGGGATTCATCTTTTTCGACCCCATCTATTCCGGTGACAGGATCATCGGATATGTCCCCAATATATCGCGTTTCAGCCAGTCCTTCAGGCAGGGGATCTTCTATACGCTCATGCTGTACGCCATGGAAGTCTTCAAAGAGGAAGGGGTGGAGCAGATTCACCTCGGCCTGTCCCCTCTGGCGACGAACGAGGGCGATAAAGGATACGAGTCCCCGATCGTGAAAAAGATCATACGACTGCTCTATCAGTACGGTAACGATCTCTATAATTTCAAGGGCATCTATTTTTCGAAATCACGGTTCGGCGGACAGGAATACGGGACCTTCTGCTGTCACAGGTCATCAGTGCCGCTGATAAAGTTTCTCACGCTCTTCAGGATTTCGAATGTCCTGTAACGTGAAAGAGGTCTGCGGTGGACAGGCCGGCCCTGATCCCGGGGCAGTGTGTTATGCGCGTGGGGAGTCGCAGAATGGTGACGAGGCGGCTCGCCCCGGCAGGGGGAATCCCGGGCCGTGCGTGAGAGAAGGTAGTGCGCAGAATCAATTACTGGTTTTTCAGGATTCCTCCCTTCAGTTTCACTATTCTCCCGAATGATGCGTCAATCCTGTCGGGGCTCACCGTACCCCGGATAACCATCTCTTTGATCAGTCGATGGGCCCGCGCCGCGATATCGTCCTCATAGACGGAATTATTGGCGAAAATGAGGATATCGCACCCGGCATGCAGTGCGCGGCTCAGGGCCGTTTCAAGACTGTAGCAGGACCTGATCGCGCCCATCTGCATGTCATCGGAGACGACCACCCCCTGAAACCCGATATCCTTCCGCAGCAGTCCCGTAATGGTTTGTGCCGAAAGGGTCGCCGGCCATGCGGGGTCGAGCTTTTCATTGAAAATATGGGCGGTCATCACCATGTCGCATGTTCCCGATTCGACGATTCTTCGGAACGGAATGAGTTCCATCGGCGACCAGCTGTCGGTGACATCGACAAATCCCCGGTGTGAATCGGCCCGCGAGCTGCCGTGACCGGGAAAATGTTTTATTGCCGAGAGAATCCCCTGTTCGTGAAAGGCATCGATGACGATCAGTGCATGGGTGACCACGGTGGTCGGGTCCGGCGAAAAACTGCGCCCCAGGCCCCCGATAACGGGGTTGCCGGGGTTGGTATTGACATCGACGACGGGTGCGAAATTCACATTGATTCCGAGATTGGCCAGGGTTTTTGCCGTCATGGCGGCGTATTTCCGCGTCCTGTCCGGGTTGTCGGCGCCGCCGAGATACTCCTGAGACACCGATGGAGGAAATCCGCATTTTTCCTTTAACCGGCTTACCTTTCCGCCTTCCTGGTCGATGGCGACAAGGAGGGGAATCGGGGCGTTGTTCTGTAAATCACTGACAAGGGCTTTCACCTGTCCCGGTGATGCGATGTTGCGGACAGGAGACCGGGTCGGTACATCGTAGTCGAAGAGGATGACCCCGCCGATGCGTCCCTCACGGATGTCCTTGACCACAGTGCTGTTTCCGTCGACGGTGAGGCCGCGAAAGCCCACCATGAGCATCTGACCGATTTTTGTGTCGAGCGGGACGGCCTGCCCGTCGCGTCCCGGGGGTGAAGCATCTGCCGTGCCGACGATCATTGAAAAAAGCAGAACGACTGCCGCGAAACTTCCCTGCCGGCAGAATCCGTTGATACCCATGACGACCCCCTTTATCTTTTTCGATTGACGGTGGCCTATCATATTGTGTCCTAAATTGCGAATCATATCATAATTGACAACACCCTTCCGTTGCTGTAGATTCCAACATGCCGTATTTCTGAGGGAGTGGCTGCGCCGGAAAAAGCTGACGGCGGCGCGAGATAATGACAGCCCTTCGGCCCGGCAGTATGTTCCGGGCCCTTCCCCCGGGCAATAGTGTCCGGGAGGGCGTTTCGTTCATGCAGGCGAGGCCCTGTGCAATGGAGACACGCAAGACATTCCATCCGGCGATCATCGCTATCGGTTGTGCGGCTCTGGCCCTCGGCGTGGTGGTCTATCTCGTCAGCAGACCCGCCGAGGATGTCTATTTCATTCATCGCTCGCCTGTTCCCATAAGCCTCTATTCACTCATCCCCGACCTATTCGGGGGCATTGCCTATCACCTGCCGTCGTTTCTGCATGTCTTTGCCTTCAGCATGATTACGGCAGGCATCGTTTCACGGAGCAACCAGACTATTCTCCTTATCTGTGGGGGATGGTTTTGTGTTGACTTCCTCTTTGAAGTGGGTCAAAAATACGGCGACAGTATCGTAGCGTACATACCCCGCTGGTTCGAGCACGTTCCCTTCCTGGAAAACAGCGCCGGGTTTTTCGTTTCCGGAACCTTTGATATGCGAGATGTGGTCGCCACGGCGCTCGGTGCAGTCAGCGCGTATCTGTTATTAATTATGATGAAGGAGAAGGGTGACCGGGAATGAAAATATCACGAAAAGGATTCATGAACACGCTCCGATTCCTCTGCCTGGCGGTAGTGATCATCGTGGGATGTCTCGCAATTATCGGTTCAAGTGACGACGGAACGACCACCAGCGCTTCCGAGGATCGTGACGTGGGCATATTCAATTACGTGGTGACCGAGTATGTCGATGGTGACGGAAGGTTGACGCGCATGAATTCGACGGAGTATGACGTCGAGGAAACGCCCGTAGGGAGCCGCGACGAGTTTTACGATGACGAGGGGAATCTCGTGAAAGAAGAAGGCGATGACGACGGAGACGGTCAGACCGACTGGTCCTACGAATACGTCTATAACGATGCGGGCAATATGACGGCGGCGGAATACGATGAAATAAGCGAGGGGACGAAAAAAGCGGCCCGTTTTGAATATGATGAAGCCGGAAACATGATACGGCGTGACGCCGACAACAGTTATGACGGAACGACCTTTACAGCCGATCAGATATACTCCTATGAGTATGGGCTCTTCGGCGACGCATGGAAGATGACGAAGGAAATGCTCGATGAGAACGGCGACGGCGACATCGACTATACCAACACATTCTTTTACGACGAGAATGACAACCTGGAACGCCTGGAGTATGGATTCGGCGAAGGAGAAGATATTGAGGTATACACGGCAACCTATTATACCTATAGAGAGATCGGTAGTGAATGGTACATTCGGACAGCAAAGACCGATCTTACCTTTGAAGGGGATATCTTTTACTCCTACCTCTACGGGTACGATGAAGAGGGGAACAAAATCAGTATGGAAAGTTACGTCGGTGATTGTGATGAAGACGGATCGATTATTACTGCTTCATATTATGTCTATGACGATGACGGGAACCTGATCGAGGAGTGGTATGACTCAAACGGTGACGGAACGGATGACGAAGTCATGTATACGAGCTATGACGATGACGGGAAGCTGAAGCGCCAGGAATACGACTATGATCTGAACGAGGTGTTCGATCTGACCCTGACCTGGACCTACGAAACTGTTGTAGAAGAGGAATAGGTTCTCCTGACGGGGCGCCCGGCGAATCGTGACGAAGGGAGTTCCGCGGCGCAGGCAACAAAAAAACGCCGGCCTTAGGGCCGGCGTTTTTGCGTTCACTGCATGGGGCTGTCATACCTTTTTCGGCGGTTTCGAAATCAGGGTAAGGGCCGCGCCCAGCAGACAGGCGACACCGGCGATCACGAAGGGTGTCACCCAGATGGAGGGGTCGCTTCCTCCCTTGGCCGCGTCCTTGAAGAACCCTGCAATCTGTGGGCCGATCACGCCGGCAATGCCGTAGGATACGAAGACGTAGCCGTAGTTCAGCCCCACGTTTTTGTTGCCGAAGTAATCGGCGGTGACGGCGGGAAAGAGGGCGAAATTTCCACCAAAGTTGAAACCGATAATGCAGGCACCGACTATCAGGGTGATTCCCGCGCCGCCCATCTTGTAGAAGAGAAGCATGATGATTCCCTGAAAGAGGCACATCAGGAAGATCGACATCTTCCGGCCGATCGTGTCTGACACGGTGCCCCAGACGATGCGGCCGAGGCCGTTGAAGATGGCATACCACGCCATGGCCGTTCCCGCCACGGCCGAGGCCGTCGCGGCAGCCATGCCGCCCGCCGTCAGCTTGTCGATTCCGAAGAGTTTAATGCAATAGATAACCATCAGGCCGGCAATCGCCGAAAAGAGAAAGGTCAGCCAGGTCATGTAGAACTGCGGAGTTTTAAGCATTTCGCCCGGCACGAAATCGACGAGTCCCGATGCCGACGCAGCGGATTGCCCCGGATTGTTTTGGGGCGGCGTCCAGCCGGCAGGTGCGTACCCGGCCGGAGGATCAACCATGACAATGCTTCCGACAAGTACGGCCACAAGAAAGATGAAGCCATAGAGGAGAAAGACGCTCTGCACCCCGCCGAGGTTGAAGAAGTTCAGAGTATTCAGGAGATTGAACCATGAGCCGGCCGATTTGACCCATATGGTGGCGCCAAAACCGAAGCCCGCAACGGCAAGGCCGGTAACCATGCCCTTTTTATCGGGAAACCATTTTACCCCCACGGCGATGGGAACCACATAGGCAAGACCGATCCCCGCGCCGCCGATAATCCCGATGAAGATCAACTGCGCCGCGAAGGTATCACCGAAAAAACCGCCCAGCATGTACCCGGCTCCGAGGACGATTCCTCCCAGTATTGCCAGTTTCCGCGGACCGCTTTGACTGATCATGCGTCCCGATCGAATCATCCAGACGGCACAGACCAGGAGCCCGATTGAAAATACCCAGGCGGCCTGACTCGCACTGAAATGATACATCCCTCCCTCTGCGGTAAGCTTCGGTGTGAACACCGACCACGCATAAATGGCGCCGAGGCACAACTGGATCAATATTGCGCCAATTACCACATACCACCGATTCATCACTTTCTGCTCTGCCATGAACTCCTCCTTTTTTTTAATGAACATTCCCCATTCTAACAAATTGACGAGACCACTATCGAAAATAAAGGCCCTTGTCAAACAAAAAACGAGACGGGTACTATAATTCCTGAAGGTCCTGCCGTGAATTGACGTTGAGAAACATGGTTTCCCATGCTTCAAAGGTCCCGATGACGTCGGGGGGGATGAAAAGGGTTTTTGACTTCTTGTAGAATCCGGTTACCTTGAGCCGGTCCTCGTTGATGAGGTGCCTGATGTGAGGGAGACACCGCTTTGAATAGATGGCATGGAGGGGCTGAAATCCGTCGGGCGGATTGGGAACCACGATATCGCTGGCACCGATATTGTCGATCATATATCGTATGAAGGTTTCATCAATAAAGGGCATGTCGCAGGCGACCACCAGCGCGTGGTCGGATGATGCGTGAAAAAGTCCCGTATATATTCCCCCCAGGGACGATTTCCCCTTGATGAGGTCGGTCACGATTTTTACATCGTAGTCAAGATATTCGAGGGGTGTATTGGTCACCAGGATAATTTCGCTGAAAAGCCGGCGGAAGATCCTGATGGTTCTATCGATTATCCGCTCGCCGTTGATTTCGATAAAGGCCTTGTTGCGTCCCATCCGGACGTTTTTCCCGCCCGAAAGTATGATTCCCGTCATCTATCGTGGTGCCTTTTCCCCGTCTGTGCAAAGTTTCAGGATATCGACGATGACATCCTGCGAGTAGTCTTTCAGTCCCCATACCTGTGCCAATGCCGCCGCATTCTCGGCGATCTTCTCGATGTCCCCCGCGGGAATGTCGGCCTCTTCGAGAGTGACGGGGCTGCCGATGGAGGAGAACCATGCTTTGAGGAGGGCGATGCCCTTCATTCCCGCGGCGAAATCGTCCTGTTCCTCCGCATTGAAAATCACCCGCGCCAGCCGGGCGAATTTCGTGGGGTTCCGACCGGCGGCATAGTGCATCCAGGCGGGCAGGACGATCGATAATCCCGCGCCGTGCGCGATATCATAGA
>CAYTUH010000012.1:0-15946 GCA_964441165.1 uncultured Syntrophaceae bacterium | reverse complement strand
TGTTTGCAAAGATGTAGTCAAGCCTCATAAGGCAACCGAAAGGGTGCGTGACGGTGGGCCCCACAGAGGGCGGACCGTAAGGCTGATCCCCGAAATACCACCCCGATACCGGCCGGTGTGCTTCGTATCGACACGGGAGGGACGTCCCGGCGGCATTATGCCGTTTTTATTGTCATACTGTGTCTTAATTTGTTGACATTCATAATAGTATTTTATAAAAAGCGCTGTTTTTAATTCAATTCCATGGAGGGGAAATTTATGAAGAGAATGACGTTTCCGGTACTCGGTCTGTGCATCGTGCTAATCATGGGCTGTCTTGGCGGGGCAAAGGGCCCTGAACCGCTTAATCTTGCCGGTTTTGACGGCAATAAGGCGGGACTGGCGAATCAGTTTGTCTCGGTGGCGAACCCTGAGTATGTGAAGGGCATGAAGAAGGTCTTTATTCCTTCCTTCCAGGTGGAATTTGTCACCAGGAGCGGCGCGTCGGCCCAGTCCTATCGCAGTAAGCAATATCAGTCGGCCGACGTTTCGGTGAGTTACAATTTGAAGGGAATCGATAATGGTGTCTTTCAATCGCTCACCGATACCGCCTACCATGATTTTATGACCTTCCTCGAAGCAAAGGGGGTTGAAGTGATCTCCTTGGAGACGCTCAAGGGTAATCCTGTCTATCAGAAAATAGCATCACACGGTGAAGGCTCCCCCTCGGAGCAGACAAGCAGGGTCGAGCCGAAGGCAGGCAAATCATTGATATTTGCGCCAAAGGGTATGCCCGTCTACTTTACCCTCTATGATAAGAAGGCCGGTATCGGGGAGTTGTTCAGCCAGTTCGGCGCCGCAGCATCGGCCGATGCGCCCCATAATCTGGAAGCGCAGCTGATTGAAGAATTGGGTGCCACCATGGCGCGGGTCAGGATCGTCGTCGGATTCGCCGATTTGACGACTCACCGTTCCATGTCCCGAGCCGCGGTGAACGGTACGATGCGCTTCACCATTGCGGCAGAGCAGACCGAGATCGCCTTTTACAACCAGGTCGATTCCTGGGAAGGGGGCTTCGGCGACGACAAGAAAAAAGCCTATAACCTGAATACGGGTAAGGCCAGCCTCTTCATGCTGCAGGAACCGATCATTTCAGGGGAGGTCATCGATAAGGAAATCATTGAAACGACCAGTACGGCGGAAAAGCTTGCCGAGGGTGCTTTGAATGCCATATCACTTCTCGCGGGATCGGGAGCAAGCATGAGCCGGGAATACGACGCCGTGGCCGATGAGGCCCGTTATGAGGGAACGGCGAAGAAGTATTTCGATGTCCTCGGAGAGATGTTTGAAATAAGGATCAATGAGAAGATATAGCTTCAGAGATGGAGTCACCGGGGCGTGCGTAACGCCCCTGCCGGTAATGCCGTAGTGAGGTGACGTCTCCTGCATCTGTTTTCCGAGCCCCCGGCGAGCCCGCCGGGGGCTTCTGTTTTTTCCGGCTTTGTGCCGCTTCGTGAGGGACCGCTCCTGGTATCCCGGCGGTGTTCCGACACATGGAAGATGATTCCCCGGTGATTTTGGAAGACCCTTTCCCCTGCGTCGACGGTGTCTTTCGTGCCGGCATCACCGAAGGAGATTCGGCAAGAAAAGAATTGACAAAAAAATCGTATAATATTAGCATACTTCGTTTATGAATCGGCTGGAGTGCAATCAGCCGGAGAGGGAACGCCTCTCAATATGCCGATTGGGGATATGGGAGGGTGGCGGTGCGAGGTGAATTGTCACGTACCTGTTCCCGGAGAAAAGAGGAGTTTTCCCTGCAATGGCAAGAGGCAGTATCGACAAAAAACGCGCCCTCGAGATAATCAGGAATTTTTCACGTTCAAAAGTGCTTATCGTGGGCGATATCATGGTGGACCAGTTTATATGGGGCAAAGTGTCCCGTATATCGCCGGAGGCGCCCGTTCCCGTCGTCCGGGTTACCTCCGAGAGCTACCTGCTGGGAGGGTGCGCCAACGTGGTCAATAATATCAGTGCCATGGGAGGCAACGCCGCCATCACAGGAGTGATCGGTTCCGATGAAATGGGCCAGTGGTTCATGGATCAGCTCAAGCTCATGAAGGTGGATACTGCGGGGATCAGTGTGGAGAAGGATCGCCCCACCATTATCAAGACCAGGATCATTGCCCACAACCAGCAGGTAGTCCGGTTTGACAGGGAAAATACCGACAGGATTCATTTGGACAGCATCCGCAGGATTATCAACTATGTAAAGGAAATCCGGGATGACCTGGGAGCGATTGTCATTTCCGACTATAATAAGGGTGTAGTGACGCGGAAACTGATTGCCGGGATCAAGGAAGTTATTGCCGGGACCGATATCGTGGTATGTGTTGATCCGAAGCAGAACGGGTTTTCCCTCTATCGCGAGTGTGATCTCATCACGCCGAACCACAATGAAGCGGAACGGGCACTGGGAAAGGAATTCCTGACCGAGGAAGATGTTATCAAGGGAGGAAAGGCGCTTCTCCGGAAGTTCGATTTCAAGGCCGCCCTGATTACCCGGGGCGAGGAGGGGATGACGCTCTTTGAAAGCAATGGCGATATTATCAATATCCCCACGGAGGCCAAAGAGGTCTTTGACGTGACCGGGGCGGGAGATACGGTAATCGGCACCTTTGCCCTTGCCGTGGCTGCCGGTGCAACCTTCAAAGAGGCGGCCGTCCTTGCGAACCACGCCGCCGGCATCGGCGTAGGCAAGGTGGGCACGGCAACGGTCTCCCGGGACGAGTTAAAGCAGGTGATATGAGCAAACCCCGGTACCCCGATCCCGTCAAGCTGATATCGAGTATCTTCGGTGGTGAACGGGCGCTGATAGCAGCGGTGATTGAAGATTTGTCAGGAGAATTCGGCGCGCCTGACTTCATCAGCGAGTGGATGCCCTTTGACTATACCGATTATTACCATCAGGAAATGGGGCCGTCGCTGGTACGCCGTTTTGTTTCCTTCGAGGATCTGATTGATCCCGGGATGCTGCCCCGTATAAAGAAAATCACCAATCGGATCGAGGAAACCCATGGCAGGGATGGATGCCGGAAAGTGAATATCGACCCCGGGTATATCTCCCGGGCCAATCTCATTCTTGCCACGGGAAAGGAATATGCCCACCGGCCCTATGTGGGAGACGGTATCTATGCGGATTTGACGCTGATCTATCATAATAATACCTTTCATCCGCTGGAATGGACCTATCCCGACTACGGGGCAAAGGGGATGTGTGAAATGTTCAACATACTGCGGAAGCGGTATCTCATCCAATTGACAGAGAAAGAAAGAGAAGGTACGAACTGAATATGATAATAAGCATGACCGGATACGGCAGGGCGGAGTCCCTGGTCAAGGACCGTAAGCTGACTGTCGAGATAAAATCACTCAATCACCGGAACACGGAAATACTTGTGCGCCTGCCCGCTTTTTTGAGTTCCATCGAAGTAGAGACCAAGAAAATAGTGGCTGAACGGGTTTCCCGCGGGCGGGTAGAGGTTTCGATACGGTTCGATTCCGAACAGGACCTTCAGAACGGCGAGAATCTTGAAGCCAATATGCCCCTGATAAGAAATTACTGTGCCGTGCTGAACCGCATCAGGGATGAGCTCGGTATCGACGAACCGGTGACCCTGAGTTTGATCGCCGGACTCAAAGGGGCCTTTTACGGCACGGAGTCGATGCTCGACGCCGAAGAAGTATGGGAGACAGTGAACCCGACACTGATCGAGGCCCTCGATGCCCTCCTTGACATGAAGAAAAAAGAAGGCATTCTTCTGCACCAGGATATGAAAGGGCGGCTTGACCTGGTCCGGAGCTGCATGGAGACCGTAAGAACACGGGCACCGGAAATTCCGCACCATTTCAGGAAAAAGCTTTCCGAGCGGATCGATGAACTGACGGGCGGTCTTGAGATTGACGAATCGAGGCTCATTCAGGAAGTGGCTATCATGGCCGAAAAAAGTGATATTACTGAGGAAATTGTCAGGTTTGAGAGTCACGTGCAGCAATTCGAGGAGCTGCTTGGAAGCGAAGGTGCCGTGGGAAGAAAAATGGATTTCCTGCTCCAGGAAATGCACCGGGAAGTGAATACCATGGGGTACAAATGCGGTGACCTCGAGATTTCCCACAAGGTGATTGAAATCAAGACCGAACTGGCGAAGCTCCGTGAACAGGCGCAGAATATAGAGTGATAAAGACAGAGGCTGCCGGACTTCGTGGAAGGATCCGGCATTCCGGGCGGACAGACCGCGTCGGGCGAAACCCAGGAAACCGATCGAGGATGTGAAGGTGAAACCGGTAGAAGAGAAAAATGAAACCCATGCCGTCGGCACGGGGCTTGTTCTTGTCGTGTCGGCTCCCTCGGGGACAGGAAAAACGACCATTTGCAGGGAACTTATGAAAATCGAGCCCCGCATCCGCTTTTCCGTATCCTATACGACACGGGCGCCCCGAAAGGGCGAGCAGAACGGGAAGGATTACTGTTTCGTATCGAAGGAGGAATTCAGAAAACTCATCGCGGAAGGCGAATTCATCGAGTGGGCGGAAAACTACGGAAACCTTTACGGCACTGCAAAAAGCAGCATACGGGATTCCGTCGACAGTGGTTCCGATGTGCTCCTTGATGTGGACCCACTGGGTGCGAAGAATCTCAAGAAGCTCTATCCTGAAGGAGCTTTTGTGTTTATCTTGCCCCCGTCGCTTGATATATTGAAAGAGCGCCTCCAGCGCCGCGGTTCGGAAAAGAAGGAAACGGTGAAACTGCGGACCGACAGGGCCGTGGAGGAAATCGGAGAAGCCCGGTGGTACGATTATGTAATTTTCAATGAAGACATCGGGGATTCCGTCAATATACTCAGGGCCGTGTATGTGGCCGAAAAACACAGGCAAAGACGTTTAAAAACAGAAATCGATAATTTGACAGCAACCGGAGGTATATAAAAGATGGCAAGAATTACCGTTGAAGATGCATTAAAGGAGGAAAAGAACCGATTCGCCCTCGCCATGCTTGCGGCACAGAGGGTGAGGCAGCTTTTCAAGGGTTCAAAACCTCTCAGTGAGAAGACATCAAACAGGGAAGTAGTGACCTCTCTCAGAGAAATTGCTGAAGGAAAGGTGAAGTACGCCCATCCCGAGTATTTTCCGACCGTCGAGGCCGATGGCAGGCGAGAGGAACGAAAAGACCTTCCCGCACCGGATGATAAAAATGACAAATAAAGGGGGGCGGGAACGACTGATATTTGCCCTTGACGTGGGCGGTGATGCCGGCGAGGCCCTGACGTGGGTCGACCTGCTGAAAGACCACGTGGGCATGTTCAAAATCGGGAAGGAAGCCTTCACGTCCTTCGGTCCCCAGCTGGTGCGGGAGGTCGTGGCACGGGGAGGCGATGTGTTTCTCGATCTGAAGTTTCATGACATACCGAACACGGTTGCCCGTGCCGCCGAAGGAGCTCTGCGGCTCAATGTGTCCATGTTCAATATCCATGCCCTGGGAGGGGTACGGATGATGGAGGACACCGTGAAAGCCGTCGAGGTATTGTCGCAGCAACTGGGCCTGCCGATGCCCATGGTTCTTGCCGTCACGGTGCTGACAAGTCTGGACGATGCGGATGTGAAAGGGCTCGGATTTCACGTTTCTGCGAGTGAACTTGCCGTTCATCTCGCCCGTCTTGCCCGTGAAGCCGGCATGACTGGTGTCGTTGCGTCCGCCCGGGAAGTGGGTCCCATACGGGAGGCCTGCGGCGACGATTTTGTTATCGTGACGCCGGGAATCAGGCTTGCCGCGCCGGCAGAGGACGACGACCAGAAGCGCGTCCTCACTCCGCGCGAGGCCCTTCGAATGGGCGCCGATTACATTGTGGTGGGAAGGCCCATACGGATGGCCGGCGATCCCGTCGCCGCCGCCCGGAGAATCAGTGAAGAGATTGCCGAGGGAATCGCGCTGAGGACCCCATCGTAATATAGAGGGTGGAGACGGCATATCATGCAGACTATCTACGGTGTCCATCCGGTTCTGGAAACGCTCAAACGTAACGAATACATCGTCGAAAAAATAATTCTCGCCAGGGGGAAACGGAATCGGGGAATCCAGGGGATTCTGACCCTTGCGGAAGAAAAAAAGATCCCCGTTGATGTCCGGAGCAGGGACTATCTCGATGAGCTTGTGCCGCACAAAAATCATCAGGGCATTGCCTGTATATGTGAAGGATTTCACTATGTCAGCCTCGATGAAATGCTTGCCAGTCGCGGTGAATCATGTAATGATACCTCTATTCTCATACTGGATTGCGTTGAAGACCCGCAGAATCTGGGCTCTTTGATACGATCGGCATACTGTTTTGGAATAGGAGGCATCATTATTCCGGAAGACCGTGCCGCTGCCGTGACCCCTGCCGTTGTCAAGGCGTCGGCGGGAGCCGCGCAGCATGTGCCCGTCGCGCAGGTGGTCAATATCGCGCGAGCCCTCGATTTTCTCAAGGATGCGGGCTTCTGGATATACGGTGCCGACATGAATGCCGAAAAGGAACTGGATGCGTACCGGTTTGCCGGTCCTGTCGGTTTTGTGCTGGGAAGTGAAAAAAAAGGGATACGTCCACTGGTAAGGAAAAAGTGTGATTTCCTGGTATCAATACCGATGGCGGGCGGCCTCGATTCACTGAACGTGTCCGTTGCGGGAGGAATTGTGCTGTATGAGATGTTTCGACAGAGACGCACATCGTCGAAAGGGACGGTAAAGGGATTCTGATCAACCTTCCGGTCCCGCAAGGTCGGTCCGACGACCTGGTAGTGGTGTGGAGAGAGTACGTTAACGGTCAAACTCAGATCAAAGGGGGAGAGCGATGCCCGTCTATTTATGGGAAGGAGTCACTCGAAGGAATGAAGGACGGAACGGTGAGATAGAGGCTGCCGATGAAGGCGCGGTCAGGTCCCAGCTTCGCCGTCAGGGTATAAAAGTTACCAAGCTCAAGAAAAAACCGAAGGACCTGCTTGAAGATATTCCCTTTTTCCAGCAAAAGGTAAAGGAGAAAGATGTGGTGATCTTTGCCCGCCAGTTCGCCACCATGATCAATGCGGGACTTCCCATTATCCAGTGTCTCGAACTGCTCAGTGCCGAAGAACCGAACAAGGCATTCAAAAAGATTATCACGACGGTAAAAGACGACATCGAGGGCGGCATCTCGCTGACCGATGCGTTGAGCAAGTACCCCGATGTCTTTGACGAGCTCTTCGTGAACCTCGTCAACGCGGGTGAGGCCGGTGGTATCCTCGACATTATTCTGAACCGTCTTTCCGCTTACATGGAAAAGGCGATGAAGCTGAAAGCAAAGGTCAAGGGAGCCATGACCTACCCTGCCGCCACGCTGGTCATTGCCATCGCCGTGACGATCCTTCTTCTCTATAAAGTGGTCCCTGTTTTTGAAGAGATGTTTTCAAGCTTCGGTTCC
The DNA here is from genome assembly GCA_964441165.1 of uncultured Syntrophaceae bacterium. Lineage (GTDB taxonomy): Bacteria > Desulfobacterota > Syntrophia > Syntrophales > UBA2210 > CAYTUH01. Next base: position 8,477 of record CAYTUH010000012.1, on the reverse strand, counting down.
GCATTGCCCGGGCCCACGCAGTTTCTCGTCAATGCGAGTCATTTCGTCTCGAACAACATCCTTTATATTATCGGAGCCATGGTCGGCATCGTCTTTCTCGTCAGGCGGTATTACAAGACCGAGCGGGGCAGGCTGCAGATAGACGGCATGATCCTGAAGGCCCCCGTCTTTGGTGTGCTGATGAAGAAAGTCGCCGTGGCGAAATTTTCCCGGACCCTTTCCACGATGATCAGCAGCGGTGTCCCCATTCTCGACGGTCTCGATATCGTCAGTAAAACCTCGGGGAACAAAGTCGTTGAAAATGCACTGATGGACACACGAAAGAGTATCAGTGAAGGAAAGACCATATCGGAACCGCTCCTGGCATCGGGAATATTTCCTTCGATGGTGGTGTCCATGATCGGTGTGGGTGAAAATACGGGTGCCCTCGACGAGATGCTGGCCAAGATAGCCGATTTCTATGACGATGAGGTTGATGCCGCCGTGGATGCCATGACCTCGCTACTCGAACCCTTCATGATGGTCTTTATCGGCGGACTTGTGGGAGGAATGATTATCGCCCTCTATCTGCCCATCTTTTCGATGGCCGGTGCGATCGGATAAAAAATGGTCGGGATGGCGCGATTCGAACGCGCGACCCCTGCGTCCCGAACGCAGTGCCCTACCAGACTGGGCCACATCCCGACTCCGCCTTAACTATATAATTTGGGCTCAAATGTCCACAGAAAAATTGACGGGGACAAAAAAGGGCGGTGCCGGAAGGGAACAGGGGGTGCGGCGAAGATGGCCTAACCCCTCCGTATATCAGATCTATTGCCACGACGGCACGGGCCTGTTCCTGCCGGTCAGTCGTAATGTTTCGGGGGATTGTCAAAAATAATTGATAATCCGGGAGGACATTGCTATATTACGCTCCGAGAGCAGGGTATGATATGAAAAGGAGCATGCTTCGTGATAATATACGATCTAAAGTGTGAAGAAAATCATACTTTTGAAGGGTGGTTTAAGGACAGAGCCGCCTTCGAGGAGCAGCGTGAGAAAAAACTCATTACCTGTCCCGTCTGTGGCAGTGCCGATGTGAATATGGTCCTTTCATCCATTTCCGTCATGGGAAGAGATGCGAGGCAGTCCGATATGGAGTTCCCGCGGGAACTCTCGCCCGCGAAAGCGCTTCAGATAGTTCATGAATATGTCGACAGGACCTTTGAAGATGTGGGGGATCGATTTGCTGAAGTGGCCCTCAATATCCATCACGGAAAAGAGGATAAACGGAATATTCGAGGGGTGACGTCGCGGGAGGAGGAAAAGGTGCTGCGGGACGAAGGTGTGAAGTTCGTCAAGATTCCTGTTCCCAAGTTCGACAGTTGATGCGGGTTCAAGCAGGCTTTTACAGGCGTGCACAGTCAAAGGGTCGGGATGCTGGCCCTTTTTTTTCAGCGGCGGGGGAGTATGACGGGGTATTTCAAAAACATTCTTGATATGGTGGGAAACACCCCTCTTGTTGAACTCAGGAAACTTAATCCCAACAGCAGGGTGAAAATATTTGCAAAACTGGAGAGTCACAATCCGGGCGGCTCCATAAAAGACAGGGCTGCGCTCTATATGATCCAGCGGGCAGAGGAACGGGGCGACCTGACAAAGGGGAAAATAATCCTTGAGGCGACAAGCGGCAATACGGGAATCGGACTTGCCATGGTTGCCGCCGCCAAGGGATATCCCATCACCCTGGTGCTCTCTGAATCGGCAAGTGAAGAGCGGAAAAAAATCCTCAAGGCCCTCGGGGCGGATCTCCGTTTTACTCCGTCCCATCTCGGGACCGACGGAGCCATAGAAGTCGTCTACGAGATGCTGCGGGAATACCCCGACCGGTATTTCGTGCCCGATCAGTTCAACAACGAAGACAACCTGCAGGCTCATTATTCCGGAACGGCCGAAGAGATATGGCGGCAGACCGAGGGCAGGGTTACCGTGGTGGTGGCCACCCTGGGAACGTCGGGCACGGCCATGGGAATCTCGAAACGGCTCAAGGAGTATAATCAGGACGTCAGAATTGTCGGCGTCGAACCCTATCTGCGCCATAAGATACAGGGACTCAAGAACATGAAAGAGTCCTACCGGCCCGGGATATTCGATACCTCCCGCCTTGATGAAAAGATCAATATTTTCGACGAAGATGCCTTCCAGATGGCGAGAACCCTGGCACGGGAGGAGGGGCTGCTCGTGGGGATGAGTTCCGGGGCCGCCATGCATGTGGCGGTCCGGAAGGCCCGTGAGATGTCCGACGGCGTTATCGTGGTCATCTTTCCCGATAGCGGCGAACGCTATCTCAGCACGGAACTGTTTGCCGATGAAAAGGAATCGTCCCTCAAGCTTTACAATACCATGACGAGAAAAAAGGAATCCTTCATTCCCGTCAATCCCGACCGTATTCTCATGCATACCTGCGGTCCCACGGTCCATGAAGTTCCCCATCTCGGTACCTATCGGCGGTATGTACTGTCGGACATGATCCTGCGGTATCTGAAATGCAAGGGATACGGCATCAGCCACGTGACGAATATCATCGACATGGCGGACCGGTCCATAAAGGGGGCCGAGCAATCCGGGATGGAGCTGAAGGAGTTTACGGAACGGAACACCCGGGCCTTTCTTGACGATGCGGCCAGGCTGGGTATCGGCGGAGATACGCGGTATCCCCGGGCGAGTGAAAACATGGATGCCATGATCGGCCTCGCCGAAACGCTCGTTGAAAAGGGGTATGCCTACGAGAAACTGCGATCCGTCTATTTCGACATATCGAGGCTCGAGGACTACGGCGTGCTGTCGAAGATCGACCTGAAACAGGTCAGGCATTCCACGGCCATTGCCCAGGACGACTATGAAAAGGAGAGCCCCGTCGATTTTGCACTCCTGAAGAGGTCAACCCTGGCGGAACTCAAGAAAGGTATTTACGTAAAGACCAGGTGGGGAAACGTCCGTCCCAGCTGGCACCTTGAATGCGCCGCCATTTCGATGCACTATCTTAATGACACCTTCGACCTTTACGTCAGTGGTGCCGATATCATCTTCCCTCATTGCGAGAATGTGATGGCCATCGGCAGGGCCGCCACGGGGAAGAACCTGTCGAACTGCTGGCTCAACAGCGAACTCGTCATGATCGAGGGGAAAAAGATGTCCCGTTCCCTGAATAACGCCTATACGTTGGAAGAGCTCGAAAAGAGGGGATATGAAGGAAAAGAAATCAGATATTTTCTTCTGGGCACCCATTACCGGAAACCCTTGAACTTTTCCTTCGGAGCACTGGATACGGCACGAAACACCGTCAAGCGGATCGATAACTTTATCCGGCGGCTCCATAGCTATACCCCGGCGGGTGCCGAGTGTGCCGAGATCGATCAACACATCTATGACGTCAAGAAAGGGTTCTCCGAGGCCCTGGATGATGATTTGAATATATCAAACGCCCTCGCGGCGCTTTCCGAATTTGTGCGCGCCGTAAATATCCCGCTCGGTGAACGGAAACTCTCGGAAAAGGACCGGGACAGGGTGGTCGATGTGATGAAACGGGTGGACAGTGTCCTCGGCATAATGGAGTTCGGCGAGGACGCGACGGGAGCGGTAAGCAAGGAAGTGCTGACACTCATCGAACAACGCGAGGATGCCCGGCGAAAGGCTGAATGGGAAGAGGCTGACCGCGTGAGAGATGAGCTGTTGCGGAGGGGCGTCACGGTGTATGACACGCCCGAGGGCCCTCGCTGGACCCTGAAATAGGTCTTTCCGCTTCGTCCGCAGGGAAGATCGTATGGATCGTGCTGACGTGCCTATGAGAATCGCTATCGGACAACGAAAGATGATCAGGGTGATCGCCTGTATACTCCTTTCGCTCGTCTTTCTGCCGGCGGTGCAGACGCTCCGTGCCGATATCTATATTCATACCGACAGTGAAGGCGTCGTTCACCTGACCAATCATCCTGCAACTCCCGACTACAGGCTCCTTGTCAAGGAACCCGTCCGGCGCGCCAAGCCGGGCGGCGAAAACAATTATGACGAACTTATCAGGGAAGCCGAACGCATCTACGACGTTGAGTTTTCATTGTTAAAGGCCATCATGAAGGTGGAATCCAATTTCAACCCCCGTGCAGTCTCGAAAAAGGGTGCTGCGGGGCTCATGCAGATCATGCCGCGTAATTTTGCAGCCCTTCATATCAGTGATCCCTTCGATCCCCGTGAAAACATCCTCGGTGGTGCACGGTATATCAGGCGCATGCTGGACCGCTTTAACGGAGAAGTGCCCCTGGCGCTTGCAGCCTATAATGCGGGACCGGAAGTCGTCGTCCGCCACAGAAAAGTTCCTCCCATAGGGGAAACACAATCCTATGTGGAACGGGTCATGAAGTTTTACAGCCTTTTCAAGCAGCGGTAGTGCTTTTGCGGGATGGTCCACGCCGGGTTGTCTGAAATGCCGCCGGGGGATCCTGCAACCGGGGCTACCTGCTTCTTGTGACACCGACCCGGTCGCAGTAGTCTGAAATCACGCAGGTACTGCAGAGCGGCGACAGGGGGCGGCAGGTATTTCTTCCGAAGGCGACCATGAGGGTGTTGTAGATGATCCAGTACTGACCGGGCAATTTTTCCCGCAGGGCCCATTCCGTTTCATCGGGTGTCTTCGTATCAACGTATCCCAGGCGGTTTGATATCCGGTGAACATGCGTGTCTACGCAAATACCCTGACCGCCGTAGCCGAGCGTGACCACGAGATTCGCCGTCTTCCGCCCCACTCCTTTCAGTGTAAGGAGTTCATCGACAGTATCGGGAACCCGCGAGTCGTACTTCTCCACCAGAACCCCGCAGACATGAAGGATCGAATCCGCCTTGTTTCGATAGAATCCCACGGGGTAGATGGCCTTGATAATGTTATCACGGGAAAGCTGCAGCATTTCTTCGGGCGTCCGGGCGAGGCGAAAGAGCCTTTCCGAGGCCACCTCCGTCACCTCATCCTTCGTCCTGAGACTGAGGAGTGTCGAGATCAGGATCTGAAAGGGGCCCCCCTCCCGTTCAGCCAGATCGGTCACGATGGGAAGCTTTTTTGACTGAAGGTCCTTCTTGAGGAGTTCAATGATGGCGGAAATATCGTCGTCGTGCATTTTATAGCTGTCAGCTTTCAGCTATCAGCGGTCAGCAAAAGCGTAAAAACCTTCTAATCATCCCTATTGTCATTCCGAAATCCGCGTCAACGGATATCCGGAATCCACTCTTTCTTGATTCCCGCATTCGCGGGAATGACGTTTCTTTTGCTTTAGTACTTTTGAACTCAGGAACTCAGGAACTTTGGTACTTGTTTTTCCTCTCTGTGCCTTTGTGCCTCAGTGCCTGTCTTCTTATTCAGCGTTCACTCATACCCCTCTTCATCGGCGAGGATGTCGAGGTGCAGCGTGGCGATATCTTCCACGTCAAGGTTGGGCTGCTTGTCGCTCTTTCTGGTGTCGACGATCTTCATGTAGCGGTTACACTCATTACAGACATCGACACGGTATTGCTCCTCGCCCTCGATGGTGAAATAGGCCAGTGACTGCTGGTCCTCGTTTCCGCAGAAGGGGCATTTAACCCGTTTGAAATTCCATTCGAAGCCGCATTGACTGCAGAAGAGGTAGCGTCGTCCCTCTTCCTCTTTCAGTTCGCCGATCTTGGGTTCCCGGCTGCAGATGGGACAGTATCCCTCGGACCACTGGGCTTTTCTGATCACGTCGGCGTACTTTTCCGACAGGATTTCCAGATAGGGGCGGAGACTCTCCTCGATGAGAAAACCGAGCAGGTCGAAGATCGTATTCTCATCCTGTTCGTCCCCGTCATCGGAAGGTTCGCAGGTGAACGAATCACGTACCACCTCCTCGAAATCGAGTGTGCCCTCATCGATCCGCTCCAGAATTTCCTCTGCTTCCTCGGGGGTTCGCTTCTTCGCTACATTGAGAAGGGTGATGAAGTATTCCCTGGGACCGCTGAGGTCAAAGTGCCCCTCGGCAAAATCGACGATCGGCAGTCCGCCGGCAAGTTTCTTTTCGACCAGGCGTTCATCGACGTTGAAAATATCACCGGAAATCTTGCGGCGGTATTCCTCGCGTAGTATCAATATTTCTTCAAGTATTTCAAGAAGTTCATTGTAATGAGGACTTTCACATTTATAATTTTCAATAATCTTCAAGGTTTCTTTCAGCATCATAGCGTTCTGCTACCCCTTCTTAGTCTATATTATCAAAGGAAGACACTCTATATATCCTTTTGGGAGGAAGTTCAAGAAAATATGTCCGGCACGTTTTGGTGACCCCGAGCCCGGTGACGGCAGCGGACCCGGCGAGACAGAGAAGGCCTGCCCCCGGAAAAGGAGCAGGCCTTCGTACATTCCTTACCGCCCTGTAAAGATTACTCAGTGATGGGCAGCGTCCTTTTCTTCACCGAAGACTTCGAGCTTTCCCGATTCTTCCATTTCCCTGAGCCACTTCGGGCACTGCTTTTCACACCACGACCTTGTCACGTAGCCGGTAAAAATAGCCGGCGCAGAGCCGGGGACACCGATGGTCCCCAGGTAGAGGTGGATAAAGAAGAAGGGGAAGATCACCAGCAATCCCAGCGCGTGGAGGGGATACATCCAGGCCACCAGTTCGCGGGGGATTCCGAGGGGGAACCACATGATCAATCCGCTGATTACCATGAGCACACCGAAGACCGCCACCGCCAGAAAGAAGGCTTTCTGTCCGGGATTGTATTTGCCCGTCTCGGGGGGATTGTCGACGTGCCAGAGATATCCCCCGGCACACTTGATCCACTCGAGATCCTCGGGGAATTCAAATACTCCCGCTTCTCTCCACCATGTGAGAATGGCGAAGAAGAGCGCCGGGATAAAGAGAATCCCCGTGAAATTGTGTACCAGCTTCAGATTCTTCAATCCTCCCACGGGAATCCCGAGAAAATTAAACGAATGAAACATCATCCCCAGGCCCGTGATGATCAGCAGAAGACATGTGATTGCCAGCCACCAGTGGATTATTCTTTCAAAGCCGTCCGATACTTTTATCATTCCTTTCTTGGGTATCATCTCATTCACCTCCTCCCTGGCCTGCCTGGCCGCCGCTCGTATCTTTCGGCCCGTGCAGGATGTAATGCAGGAAGGCGCCTAAGAGAACGCCCCCCGTAGCCAGCAGACTGAGGGGTTTGAGCAGATCCTTCCAGGCGATAACCGATATGGGTACTCTCGGTTTTTCAGGAAGTGCATCGTATACGCTCGCCTGTTCGGGAAGAACGTAAATCATATGTGTGCCGCCGACGAATTTGTCGCCGTACACATAGGCGTTTCCGTCCAGTTCCTTCACCCGCGCGTAGGCAAGCTTCAACATTTTTTCCTTGTCGCCGAACTGAAGGGCTCCCGTGGGGCACGCCTTGACGCATGCAGGCTCGAGAGCGTTGTCGATCCGTGAGAAGCACATATCACATTTGGCGATCTTGTCCGTTTCGGGATCATAGCGAGGCACATCGAAGGGGCAGGCATAGATGCATTCCTTGCACCCGATGCACTTTGCGGGATCCATCGAAACGGTACCGTATTTTGTGTAGTGCAGTGCGCCGCTGGGGCATACTTTCACGCATGCAGCGTCGGTGCAATGCATACAGGCCTGTTTTCTGTAAATCCACTTTACGCCGCCGTTTCCATCGGATATCTCCTGAAACCTCATCAACAACCAGGTATTCGGCTGAAGGTCGGGCGGATTCTGATAGGTTCCTCTGTTGATTGTCTGTTTCGCCGGGAGCTGGTTCCACTGCTTGCACGCAAGCTGGCAACCTATGCAGGCGGTGCATTTTGTCGCGTCATAGAGTTTCACTTTCTCGGACATTGATTACACCCCCTTCCTTTTTTCTACATTGACCATGAAGGCCTTACTCTCGGGAATCATGGTGTTGGCATCTCCGATAAAGGGCGTCAGAAGATTGGCGGCATCTCCGGAGGTATAGACTTCCGGGACCTTGTCGCCATGGACAAACTTTCTCATGGCCGTCGTGACCCAGCCGTAGTGCCAGGGAACACCGACTTCATGGACAACCTGTCCCGCAATATCGAAGGGTTTGAATCGGGGGGTGACAATCGCCACCGCGTCGACTTCACCGCGGGCCGATTTGACGATGACATGTTCGCCGTTCTTGATTCCTTTCAACTTGGCAAGTTCGACGCTCATCTCAACGAACATTTCGGGCTGCATCTCCGCGAGCCAGGGCGTCCATCGCGTCATGACGCCCGTCTGCCAGTGTTCGCTCACCCGGTAGGTACTGCAGACGAAGGGGAACCGCGGGTCACAGGTGGCCCTGAGATCCATATCGGTACCGTCCACATCAAAGCGTTTGATAACAGGGTTCAGGAACTGCGGCGCCATGAGATTCTTTTCAATGGGGCACTCAAGCGGTTCGTAGTGCTCGGGGAAGGGACCTTCGGA
>CAYTUH010000011.1:11881-16210 GCA_964441165.1 uncultured Syntrophaceae bacterium | reverse complement strand
ATGGACTGCCTGGCAGGAAATGCCGCCTTCGGGAGTCGATATACGCAACATCAAGAATGAAAGCTTTCAATATTATTTTGAAGCGCCCAGTGAAGAGATACGAAAACAGTATGAAAAGCTGGGAGTCTTGGAAGGTTGGAAAACCTACGGGCGCATGAGTGGCTGAGCGTCTCTTCCCGCGGCAGCCGGTTCCGCCCACGTATCCACGAAACAATGCGGACAGAGAGACTCCGCACGGCATGATGTCCTGATATACCATCGCATTTCCGCACGTGTGCAGTCGTAGTTCGATTACACACCGGCATGCAAGGGAATCGGAAGTTATGATTTCAACAAGGCGCCTATCATGAAACCTTCGCGGTGGTTCTGGACAGGTATTGTGCTGCTGATAACGAACCAGCCCCTCGGGTGGGGTGCCATGCTGATATGCGATGCCCTTGCCTTGAAACATCATGACACAAATTATTTCTATCTGGGGTTTCTGATCTATGGACTCAGTTGGATAATGCTCGGTATCGGCGTGCTGATGGCGGGACCTGAAGGTGTGAAATATTCCAGAATATTGCTGAGAAGGCTTCTGAAAATCAGGAATAACTCCTGAGTGATGTGCCGCACCATCGCGAGGTGTTTTCATGGACTGCCAACCGCTCAAGGTTTCATACCTCTCGGGACCGAATAAAATCCGGGGATTTCTCTTCCTGCCCCGCAACACCCCATCGACGGCCGCCGTGATCGTCTGCCACGGTGCCTTCGAATTCAAGGAGCGGTACCGTGAAATGGGGACCTACCTTGCCGATGCAGGCATAGCGGCCCTCATTCCCGACATGAACGGTCATGGTGAGAGCGGGGGAGACCGTTACCGTATATCCATAGCACGATGGATCGAAGATGTCCGGCGGGGTATCGATTAACTCGGCAGGCGTGACGATACCCGCGGGCTGGCAACAGCGGCCTTCGGGGTATCGACAGGAGGAACGGCGGTAATAGAAGCCGCACTGGTGGAGCCCCGTATCAACACGATGGTTCTCCTTGCGCCGACGGTGCGAAACATGATGACTCCGGCCGAGCAACTCGCCTACTATATCCTTCTGCCTTTCGGGTACATAAAAAAATATCTTACGGGGCAGCCTCTGAAGATCCCCCTGCCGGAGCTGATGAAAAAGAAAAAGATTGTCTGGGACGACACCATTCAACACGCACTGATGGAGGAGCCCCGATTTCTTGCAAGTTACCTCCCAATCCCCGGCGCGCATCAGGCATCGGTCGTTGACACGGTGAAGCGGGCCGGCGAAGTCAGGGTCCCGACACTGGTCATGCACGGTGAAGAGGACGACGTTGACAGCCCCGATTCGTCGAGACGATTTTTCGAGGGGCTCCGGTGTGACAGGAAGCTGATCCTGCTTCCCGAAACGGGACACCTGGGGTGTGTCGATACACACCGCACGACTGTCTATGAGCATACGGCCGAGTGGATTCGAAGGTGTGCCGGTTACGGGCGGGATGGCGAGACGACGTCGGCGGGAAGGGGCATGACCGTATCGGTTCCCGATATCAGCACAACAAAAGGGTGACGGCGATGAAAACCCCGGAATTTCTGCACGACGAGTTTTTTGTCTGGCGGCACGACCTCAAGGAGGAATTGAAATCCGGGAGCCGCACCGTCAGGACCGAACGAGGGCGCATGGAATGGGCCCTTTCGGGAGAGAAGGGACCTTTCTTCATCGGATGCCACGGCGGGCCGGGAGGGTATGATCAGGTCTTCGTCCTGAATCACTCCCTTCATGCACGTGGCTTCAGGGTCTTTGCCTGGTCGAGGCCAGGCTATCTCCGGACCCCGCTCAAGGTGGGGAGAAAATTTGAAGAGCAGGCCGATGCCCTGGCACTGCTGATGGACAAGCTCAAGATAGGGAGCGCCGCCCTGGCGGGGTTTTCAGCCGGGGGACCGGTGGCGCTCCACTTTGCCCTCAGGCATCCCGACCGGCTATGGGCCCTCATCCTGGAGTGTGCCGTAACCCGCCGTTACACCATCGATCCCGGGAATGTGGAAGAGAAAATCCTCTATTCGAGATTGATGTTCAACGACCCCATGGCCTGGATATATCATCTCCTGGCGGAACATGCCCCCCGGAGCATGTTTAAATCGGTCCTGGAAATGGAGAGCACCCTGAGTGAAGAACAGATCGAAGAGCTCTTGGCGGAGATCATGAGCGATGCGAACAAGGTGCGGGCCCTCATGGGCCTGATAAAATCCATGAGCCCCACCAGCCTGCGGCGGGCCGGGCTTGCCAACGACCTGAAGCAGCTCGCACGATTGAAAACGATTCCGCTCGAGCGGATCTCCGCGCCGACTCTGGTGGTTCATGGGCGTCATGATTCCGATGTTCCCTTTGAACATGCGGAGTATGCGGCGGAACGGATACCGGGAGCTGAACTCTTTGCCGTTGAGAAGGGCTTTCATATCATGCCGGTATGTGAATGCGCCGATGAGGTGACGGAACGGAAAATCGACTTTCTCAGGAGACATATGCCGGGGAATTGAAAAGGAGGAGAGCTCTCCCTCCGGCTAAGCCTCCCTGTCACGCCTGATGGCGCCGGCGATCTTTCGTACCCGTTCCATCACGTCGTCAATATCCATCGTACCGATGTGCCTGTTGCGGACGATGACCTTTCCGTCGATGACGACCGTCGTCACGTCACTGCCCGATGCAGCGTAGACGAGATGGGAGTAAGCGTTGTAGAGGGGGGTGAGGTGAGGCTTCCTCCGGTCGACCAGTATGATATCGGCCCGCTTTCCCGGTTCGATCGAGCCGATTTCATGTTCAAGACCCAGGACACGCGCGCCGCCCATCGTTGCCATGTTCAGCGTTTCTCTCGCATTCATGACCGTCGGGTCGAGGTACTCGACCTTATGGAGGCGTGCGGCCGTCCCCATTTCGCTGAAGAGATCGAGATCGTTGTTGCTTGCACACCCATCCGTTCCAAGTCCGACCACCACCCCCTTCTCAAGCAGCGCGGGAATCGGGGCCCCACCCGTGGCCAGTTTCATGTTGCTTTCCGGCGTATGGGAAACCTTGACGCCGCAATCGGCGATGACGTCGATTTCTTCATCGTCGATCCAGACGCAGTGGACGGCGACGGTCTTTTCGTCGAGCACACCCAGTTCATGGAGGTGGTGCACGGGTGTTCTTCCGTACCGGTCCTGTATATCCCTTACTTCAGTGATGGTTTCGGAAAGGTGGGTGAGATACAGAGCCTCTTCGTTGCGCGCTATTTCCTTGATGCCGACCAGGGTCTCCGGAGAGCAGGTGTAGGGCGCGTGACAGAAGAGGGCGGGGGTGACGCGTTCCGAGACCCCCCTCCATCGTCGAACGAACCTTTCGGCGGTCTCGCAATTCTTTGCGGGGTCGGGATTGTCCGCTGTGGGGAAATCGATGAAGCCCTGACAGACGAAGGCACGCATGCCCGCGTCGATGGCCGCCTGGGCGATGGCGCCTTCGAAAAAGTATCCGTCGCAGAAGGTCGTCGTACCCGAGAGCATCATTTCCGCCATCGCCAGCATCGAACAATGATAGACCATCTCCTGGTTCACGTATTTTGCCTCGGCAGGAAATATGTGGTTCTGCAGCCACTCCATGAGCGGCAGGTCGTCGGCCATTCCTCTGAAGCAGACCATGGGGAGGTGGGTGTGGGTATTGATGAGACCGGGCAGTATCAGGCACCCCGAGGCATCGATCAATTCTCCTGCCGTACGGCCGTCAGGAGCCTTGTTTCCCTCTTCGATGAAGGCGATGCGTCCGTCTTTGATTCCGATGAGAGGGTCTTCAATCGGGTCGGGGGAATCTGCCATGGCAAGGAGCGTCCCGCCTCTGATCAGTATATCCATCCGTTCGTTCTGCATGTCTCTCATCCCTGGTCGAGTCCCATACTCTTTTTGATGCGAAGCGATATCGTGTCTACCCGGTTCATGGCCTCTTCCTCGTCGATGGTCGTAAGTCTGCGATCTTCCATGACCACCTTTCCGTTGATAAGGACCGTTGTTACATCCGATCCCTTTGCTGCGTAGACCAGTGAAGAATACTCGTCATAGAGCGGCGTCAGGTGCGGCTTGTCGAGATCGATCACGATGATGTCGGCCTTCATCCCCGGCTGCAGCGTGCCGACGACCTTTTCCATGCCCAGCACCTTTGCACCGTCGGTCGTTGCCATATGCATCACCGTCGGCGCCGACATGGCCGTGGGATCGTACCGGACTACCTTCTCCAGTTTGGCCGCCGTGTCCATTTCAAGAACCATGTCAAGATCGTTGTTGCTGGCGCAGCCGTCCGTTCC
>CAYTUH010000011.1:9960-11871 GCA_964441165.1 uncultured Syntrophaceae bacterium | reverse complement strand
ACCGGATTGAGCAGGGGCGAGGCAAACAGAAATGCCATTGCAGATGCAAAGGGCCCCGCTCCATCATCAGGGAGAGCAGGGGGACCCCCGAGGCGAGTTTCATGTTGCTCTCGGGATTGTGAACCACCTTGCAGCCATGGTCGGCAAAGAGGCGAATGTCTTCGTCGTCCATGTAGACGCAGTGGAAGGCGAAAAACCGCTCCTCCAAATAGCCCAGGTCCTTCAGAAAATGTGTCGCCCGTCTGCCCAGCTTCTGCTGCAGCTGCTCCAGTTCGCCGCGGTTTTCAAGAAAGTGCGTGGCATAGGGTACGTCATAGCGGTCGGCGAGGGCCTTGCAGTCTTTCAGAAGCTGGGGGGAACAGGTATAGAGTGAGTGAGGTTCCACGAGGATGTTGATCAGCGGGTCATCGCGCCACTTCTCGATGAGTTTCCGTGTGTATTCAAGGCCGTCGGCGGGCGAGGCGACGTTGGGCGAGGGGAAATCGAAGAGCACTTCACCGATGAGGCAGCGCATTCCCGCCTGGTGGGCGGCCCGTGCCGTCTCGTCTTCGAATATGTACATGTCGCAAAAGGTCGTCGTGCCTGACTTGATCATCTCGGCGCATGCGAGCAGGCTGCCCCAGTAAGCGAGTTCAGGGTCGACATTTTTCGCCTCGGCGGGAAAAATGAAGTTGTTGAGCCAGTCCATCAGTTCCCGGTCGTCGGCCATGCCTCTGAAGCAGGTCATGGCTGCGTGGGTGTGACAGTTTATCAGTCCCGGCATGACGAGGCAGTGAGGATAGGCCATCGTTCTGACCGCGGTAAATGCTTTTTCTATTTCTTCTGCAGTGTCGACGGCAATGATTCGGTCGCCCTTTACGGCAACGGAACCGTTATGTATTTTCCTGTCCCCTTCGTCCAGGGTGAGGATCGTTCCGCCCCGTATGATACAATCGACTTCCTGCATGACTGGATTTCCCCCTTTTCCCGAAGCCTTTCCCTGTCTGTTGTACCGTTTGCCTGCCATTATCACATTTTACGGAAGACCTTCAAGATCATAAAGAACATGACCGCCCCACGGGTGATTTCGATGGCACGGTCACGCACGCCTGCATGGGCAGAATTTCCTTGACTGCCGGGAGTTTCTGGAACAGCAGGGCGGCGGATTATCGTCTTGACATGGTTTTTCAAAAATACTATAGCCTGAACCGATAATAGACCGTGTGCCTGGGTGGCGGAACTGGTAGACGCAAGGGACTTAAAATCCCTCGGTCCTTGCGACTGTGAGGGTTCGATTCCCTCCCCAGGCACCATACAGTCGATAATTATAGATCATAGCATCGCGGGTTTCCGTCGGGCGCCTGAGTCCATGCGCTTCGCGATGGGAATTCATTTTAGAAGCTGAATCAACTTCTTGCACTTACATGCTTACAATGAAAGAGCCCCCGGAAAACGGGGGCTCTGATTTGTACATATCCGGCTTTGATTACCGGCAACGATCTACTTTGACGGGCGGACTTCCACCTGCATGAAACTGCCCAGAGCGCTTATGCTCTTTACCCTGATTTGCGTGCCCGTATTCGGGTTGATCACGCCGCCTATGGAATTGACGGGTCTGTAGTATTGCTCGGTATCGTCGAAGATGGGCACCGCAGCGAGACTGGGATGGATGAAGGGATCACCGAACCAGTGCAGCATAAGCGCATCGGTGTCGTCCAGGCCGAAGGTTGAATCGTATGTCTGTATCCGGTTGACCCATATGCCGCCATCGGGACGGTACATGACTTCGGGATGCGCGTCTATCGGCAGCAGGAGACCCTCGCCGGGATGGGTGCTGGTGTTGTTGTCCGGTTGCGAGGTGTCCCAGTAACTGATAAGCAGGCCGTCCTGATAGGAAAAGCGCTCGGCCCATTTGATCAATCCGGGATCGTG
>CAYTUH010000011.1:0-9950 GCA_964441165.1 uncultured Syntrophaceae bacterium | reverse complement strand
CCAGCCCACCAAAAACGACAGCAGCCAGGCCCACATGATCAATCCGGGAACGTGAAGATAGCCGAAACCGTATGGGCCGGTCCTCAAACAGTCGTCGTAGCCCCGGTATTGACGAAATTCGGCGACATAGGTGTTGAAGTATGAGGCCGATTCGGTGCCGGTGGTAAGCCGGAAGCCGGCAAAGGTCCAATCGGTCCCTCCTGATTCGGCGTCGTCAAGCGGGTAGCCTGTGACGGCGATATCATCGACCATGAACCCCCCTTCGGCCACGAACGAGTCAGTCAGGTAGCGAAAACCGATCAGTACGTCACCCGTGAAGGCGGACAGATCGGCCGTCAGCACCTTCCATCCGTCGGATCCGCCGGTGATGCCGTAGCCGAGATTCTGACCGTTGGGGTCGTCCATTGTCGAGAAACTGGTGTCCACGCTCACCCAGGTAGCCCCGCCGTCGGTCGAAATGACGAGATAGGCATAATCCCAATCCAGTTCAATTGCAAAGTTCACCCAGGCCGTCAGAGAGGCACCAGCGGACAGAGTGAATGGCCTGAACATGATGGCATCCAGATCATTCCCCGAACCGCTGTAGTAAAAATAGGACCCGGAATAGGGCTCGGCAATGATCGTCGTGACTTCTTTATCGGGTAGCACGACAAAAAGGCCCTGTGCCTGTTTGGTGTTGGTCTCGGCGGGGCCTAATTTGTGCTCCGATTTCCGACCGGCATAGGCGACCTCATAATTCAACCAGCCGAGCTGGAATTTTTCCCATATTCCCATATGGCCCGGCTTCGAGTTGATGTCTTCGGTGCCGTCACTGAGCGAGGCGCCTGCAGACATCAGGGTCCAGTATCCGGTGGCGTTTTCTATCACGCCCACGAGTCCCGCCGTGTCATAGAGGTCGGGCAGATCCAGGTCGTGGGCATACTCATGGGCGAAGACGCCGAGTCCCCCGTTTTCGGACATGATGGTGTACTTGTTGACCCAGTATGAGCTCGAGCCGATTTGCACGCCCCCCATGAGAAAGTCCGGTGACGGCCCGGTGATGCCGATCAGGTTATAGTAAGCATACCAGCTGTGGCTCCAGATGGCGCACTCGCCCAGGGCGCCGTCGATTGCCTCGTTGCCTTCTCCCGAGTGCACGAATTGCATTCGGTCGATGTAGCCGTCCGGTTCATCGAAGTATCCGTCGCCGTCCCAGTCAAAACGATCCCACCGGTCAAACTGGCTGAGATAGGCGTCGATGTCGGCGGGCGTTTTGCCCGATGAAATTTGCCTGTCATACCAGGCCTGCAGGGAATCGATCAGAAACTGCCATACATTGACGGCACTGCCCGGTCCCGGGTTGCCGTCGTCGTAATCGCAGGCGTTTCCGGGAACGATGACCCAGTCGGTGACGTCGCCGTGAACCGCATAGCGGTTTGAAGACTGTTCGATGTAGTAGTTCCGCATCGAGTTTGCACCGGGATCCCCGGAAAAGAGCATATCCATGTAGTAAGCCCTGTCGAAATCGGCTCTCCAGATGGTTGTGTTGTCTATGTTGCGGTCCGGTTCCGCGATGCTGTTGTGCGGGTAGTCGCTGAATTCGCCGAGAATGGTGAAGATTGGGTCTTCTCCCTGACGTTCCAGTTCGACATACTGGCCGCGGGCAACCTGATGTGTCAGCCCATAGGCCTTGCCGTGCAGTGTGGCAATCACTGCCGCCTCTTTCAGATCGCGCATCCTGTCTGTCAGCGGGTCGGGCCGGTCATCTCTCGGGTTGCCGATGCCGTAATCGCCGGGGGCGATGATGCCTTCCGACGGAGTGATCGCACCGGCCTGGCCGGCACACACCGCAAGGCACGCTGAAAGCGCCAAGATACCAGAAATGCGGATAATCCTGGTCTTCATGATGCCCTCCTTTCTCTGTTGTGTTACATGTTAAAAAACTTAATCGGACGGAAAATGGGACGATAAGAAATCATGCGGATTGTGAGGATGTGTTCCTTTAAGAGTAAAACAGGACCGGCATTGAGGTGTGTGAAGCGACGTATGCGGCATTAAGGAAGGAGTCGCTCATGCATTGATGGAAACACGAAAAATGATCTTTATAAAGAAACGCGGTTCTGTGAACTCTATCTTCATGCGGATGAGTTGTCAACGTGATTCTCACGCCACGGTTGAATAAAAAGATTGTGTAATATCTGAAAAATATGATAGCATGCATCCGGTTTTCTTGAGTATTAGTGAGGTTTACTTTCTTTATATGAATCGTAATGCTGACTGACCTGGCTAATATAAATAAAGACCGGTGGGGGGATTTTCTCTTCTGTTCGCATCATCGCGTTCATTCAGTCATCGTGAATTCTGAGTGTCTTTTCTGTGCCACGCATGTCGTAACAACCGGTTGTTCGCAAATAATGTAAAGACTTTTAAAATCTTCTTCATATTTGATGGTTTCGTAAAGAAGGCCGCCTCTGCCATGCGCTGCATGCTTCTCCCGTTTTCACGGGAGGGTCCGTTGCGACGCAGCCGCACGTGACGCATTCCCTGTGATGTGGCGGTCATGGATTTAAAGCATGCTGCGTTGCTGGCGAACCAGATCTACGTGTGAAATCATACTTGAAAGAAACATGCGGGGAGGGATGTGCCGTGGTGAAAGAGAAGGGGCGGTATTTCGAAAAGCTGGATTCGATCATCGTGTACGGTATTCTGCTGGCTTTGCTCTACTGGGTTATTGAATCTCTGATGTATGTCTTCTATCTGCCCGGTTCCAGCTTCGTCCAGCGGCTCTTCGGTGCCGATATCTATGAAATCGGCAAGCGCATCATCGTGCTCTGCCTCTTTGCCATATTCGCCTCTCATGTTCACTATACGGTGAAAAAGCGCAGGCAGGCCGAGGAAGCCCGATACGAGAGCGAAGAAAAATACAAGACAATCGTGGAAAGCATCGAAGACGGATACTACGAAGTGGATATGAACGGACAGGTCACTTTCTTCAATGATTCGATGTGCAAGATGTTCGGCCGTTCAAAGAATGAAATGCTGGGAATAAACAGCGGGTTCTTTCTGAACGGAGGAAAAGGCGGAAGTCCTTTTTACGCGACGGACCAGCCGGACGATTTTACCCTCCAGACAGGGAGAGGGGCACGGGCCGTCGAATACCGGATCAGCAATGAAGATGGAACGGAGCGGTATATCGAAACGTCGATCTCCGTCATGCGTGACAGGAAAGGAAATCAGACGGGGTACCGGGGGATAACACGGGATGTAACGGAAATTCGGAAGGCCGAGGAACTTGAAAAATCCAAGCTGGCTGCCGAGGCGGCAAGTCGTGCGAAAGGTGAATTCCTGGCGAATATGAGTCATGAAATCAGGACCCCCCTGAACGGCATTATCGGTATGACGGAACTGATCATGGAGAGCGATCTCGATGATAACCAGCGGAACATATTTCATGCCATCACCACGGAATCCTATTCCCTGTTGGCCATTGTCAACGACATACTCGATTATTCCAAGATAGAAGCGGGAAAACTTGAACTGGAAACGGTCTCTTTTGACCTTGAGAACATGATTTTCGATGCGACAAAGAGCATCGCCTTCAGTGCGCACCAGAAGGGACTCGAATTCGGATGCTTTCTGTCGCCGGATATCCCCACGGTGGTGGTCGGCGACCCGGGACGGTTGCGGCAGATCGTGGTCAATCTCGCAGGAAATGCAGTCAAATTTACCCATTCCGGTGACATATTTGTCCGTGTCGAACCCGTAGACGAGGGGAACGGAACGATGAGAATCCGTTTTTCCGTTGAAGATACGGGAATCGGAATCCCGCGAGATAAACAGAAGGTCATTTTTGACAGCTTCACGCAGGCCGATGGCTCAACGACTCGACGATACGGAGGAACGGGTCTCGGTATTACCATATCGAAGCAGCTCGTGGAACTCATGCAGGGCGAATTGGGGTTGGAGAGCACGGCAGGTGAGGGGAGCACCTTCTGGTTTGAAGTGGAGCTGCAGAAAGAGAAAGCGTCGGAGCCGGAAGATCGGAAGCCTCACTTCGATTTGGGAGGAACAAAGATTCTGGTAGTCGACGATTATGAAAAGTGCCGATCATCGATGATGCAATACCTTTCTTTCTGGGGATGCGAAGTGCAGGAAGGGACCGACGAAGATCATGCCCTTTCACTGCTTCGGGAGGCCGTCGCCTCGGATTCATTATTCGATGTCATCATAATGGATGTCCGGACGTCCTGTTCGGAAGGAGGGGATCTTCTGGAAAAGGTGATGCTCGAAGAAGGACTGCGGCATATTCCCGTCATCGCCTTGAACCGGGGAGGGAGTATAGAAGAGGGTGAGCGTTTGAAGGAAATGGGTGTTGCGTGGCAACTGAAAAAGCCGATAGGCAGAAGTGACTTGAAGAGAGCTGTTGCAGGATGTCTCTGCCCGGTAACCTCCGGTGGAAGCCAGGGGGACAGGGAATCCATCGCGGCAAAAGGGTCCGATGGAAAGGTGCGGGGCGGGGCCATTCTCCTGGTGGAAGACTATCCCACCAATCAGGCCGTTCTGATGCGTCACCTGGAGACGGCGGGATATGATGTGGATCTTGCCGTCGATGGAAGCGTGGCCCTGGACAAGTTCCGGAACCGGCGTTATGACATTGTGCTCATGGATATTCAAATGCCGGTGATGGACGGATATGAAGCGACCGAGGCAATACGGCGATTCGAGGCTGACGGGGCGGCGGGTGGACCGGAAAGGGGTCCTGTTGAAAGAGTGCCGATTGTGGCCATGACGGCCCACGCGATCAAGGGATACCGGGAAGCGTGCCTCGCCTGCGGAATGGACGACTATATCGCGAAGCCGATTATGCGGAAGGACCTCCTGGCCATGATGGAAAAGTGGATTGACCGCAAGGGAGGTGACGGAGATGACCCGGGGGAAAGCCCCATGAATGTGACCAGGGCATTGCGGGAACTCGATGGTGATGTGGAATTCCTGTACAGTCTTCTGGAAGGATTCCTTGAAAATGCAAGAAATCAACTCGTGACACTGTATCGGGCAATGAACGAAGGTGATGCGGAAACGGTCATGAAGGAATCCCATTCACTGAAGGGCGGTGCGGCGAATCTTGCCGCGGAGAAACTTTCCATGATTTCCCTGGAGCTCGAAAAAATGGGGAGAGCGGGAACACTTGAAATGGGGATCGACGTGATCGGCCGGTTGGAAAAAGAACTCTATCGCCTGGAGGTCTATGCGAAGAACAGTCTGCTGCACCTGCAGTAGGGGGAGTGGTCATGCAAATTCTAATTGTCGACGATGAGTTGGTCAGTCGGAAAAAGATGGACATGCTGGTTCAGACTCTGGGGTATGAGACAATCGTTGCGAATGATGGTGTGGAAGCCTGGAATGCCTGGAGAAAAGAGCGTACCCGGATGGTGATTACCGACTGGATCATGCCGAACATGGATGGAGTGGAATTGTGCAGAAAGATACGGCAGACAGAGGGCAGCCTTTACACCTATATCATCATGGTTACCGTGAAGGATCAAACGGAGGACATGGTGCGGGGAATGGAGGCGGGAGCCGATGATTTCATCGCCAAGCCCTTCATAAAAGAGGAGCTTGCCGTTCGTATCCGTGCCGGCGAGAGGATACTCGGCTTTGAAACGAGGGACCTTGTCATTTTTGCCATGGCAAAGCTTGTTGAATCCCGTGACATGGAAATGGCCGATCATCTTGAAAGGATTCGACACTATTCAAAAGCGCTGGTCGAAGCACTGGCGGAGTCGAACAATCCGCCGGAGGAGGTCGACAGGCAGTTTATCGATAATGTCTTTCTCACCAGCCCGCTGCATGATATCGGGAAAATCGGCATTCCCGATCATATACTCCTCAAGACGGGGCGATACGACGACATTGAATTCGCCGTGATGAAAAACCACAGCGTCATCGGCTATGAAGCATTAAACGAGGATCTGAAGAAATACCCGAAGGCGGATTATCTCAGAATGAGTGCACAGATAGCGCGGTCACACCATGAAAAGTACGACGGAACGGGGTATCCCGACGGACTCAAGGGAACGGAAATTCCGCTGGCGGCCCGAATCGTGGCCCTCGCCGATGTCTACGATGCCCTGGTGAGTAAACGGATGTACAAGAATGCCTATGATCACGATATTGCGAAGGCCATCATCGTTATGGAATCGGGAACGCATTTCGATCCCCGAGTGGTGAATGCCTTTCTCTCATGCGAAAATAAATTCCTCGAAATATCGGAACGATTTAAATACGAATAAAATTGAAACATTAATTCATGTTGCCTGAGGCGGCCATCTATTTTCTTGACCGGCGGATACTTTTACCCTATAAATCTTCACCTTTATAAATTTGTTTGATGATGGAGGTTTACAATGAAAATAATCCTTTTGGGTGCGCCCGGCGCCGGCAAAGGCACGGTGGCGAAACTTCTTTCCGAGTACGACGGATCCGTTCAGATATCCACGGGTGATATTCTTCGCAAGGCCGTAAAGGAAGGAACTGAACTGGGAAAAGAGGCGAAAGAATATATGGACCGCGGCGATCTCGTTCCCGATTCACTGATAATGAAGATCATGGAAACGAGGCTGCAGGAACCGGACTGCGAAAAGGGGTTCATTCTTGACGGTTTTCCGCGGACCATACCGCAGGCGGAAGCACTGGGGGAACTCCTCGATAAACTTGATATCACGCTTGACTTCGTGGCGAACCTCGATGTGCCGAAAGACGTGATACTGGACAGGCTGACCACCCGCCGCACCTGTGCGAATCCGGAGTGCCAGGAGATATACAATATAAAGAGCAACCCGCCGACAGCCGACGGAAAGTGCAAGAAATGCGGTACCCCGGTCGTGCAGCGTGACGACGAAACGGAAGAGGCCATTCTGAACCGCCTTGAGACCTATAATGAAAAGACGGCACCGCTCATGGGATTTTACGAGAAGATCAACATGCTGCAGAATTTTCTCTCACTGAGCAGTACGGAAACAGTTGAGAGCATCAAGGCCGCCTTGACGTCACGATGATGCATCCTCCATGTTTCGGAACCGAACGATGAAGAAATCATGATTGACTATGAAAGGCAGCTTAACGCTGAACAACGGGCCGTTGTCTTTACCGAGAACGGCCCTATTCTTGTCATTGCCGGTGCGGGAAGCGGCAAGACACGCACCCTTACGTACCGGGTGGCCCATTTAATAGAGTCAGGCGTGCCGTCGGGATCGATCCTTCTTGCCACCTTTACCAACAAGGCCGCCCGTTCCATGCTTTCTCAGGTGGAGAATCTGGTAAAAGAAAATCTGGGAGGCCTGTGGGGGGGAACCTTCCATCATATCGGCAACCGCATTCTGCGAATTCACGCGAGCGCCCTCGGGTACGAGCGAAACTATTCGATCCTCGACGAGGGTGACGCCAGGCATTTTCTCAATTCCTGCCTGGAAAGCCTGGGGCTCGCGAAATTTGAAGAATTTCCTTCAGCCCAGGTACTGAAGGATATCATAAGTCTTTCCGTCAATACGGGAGCCCTTCTTCACTCGGTGGTCGCCGATAAATATCGCTCCTTTCTCGACTGCAGCGAAGATATCTACAAGGCTGCGCTCCACTACCGGGTCCAGAAGAAGGAATCGAACCTCATGGACTTCGACGACCTGCTCTGCAACTGGCGCGATCTGCTCACCACCCAACCGGAGATAATGAATCAATACGCCCTGAAATTCCGCTATATTCTTGTCGACGAATATCAGGACACCAACACCATACAGGCCGAGATCGTCGATCTCCTGGCGTCTCATTACCGGAATCTCATGGTCGTCGGCGATGATTCACAGAGCATCTATTCCTTTCGGGGTGCCGATTTCAGGAATATTATCCGCTTTCCTGAAAAATATCCCGATGCACAGATATTCAAGCTTGAAACCAATTACCGAAGCACTCCCGAAATTCTTCACCTGGCGAACTTGAGCATCGAGAACAACAAGATACAGTTTCGCAAGGAACTGAGGGCCGTGAGAAAGAAAGGTGCCAGGCCGGTGCTTGTTCCCCTGCGGGATGTGATGCAGCAGGCCGATTTTGTTGCACAGCACATAATCGAGCTTCATAGAACGGGCATCCCGTTGAACGAAATCGCCGTCCTCTACCGTGCCCACTATCACGCCATGGAATTGCAGATGGAACTGGTGCGGCGGGGGGTGCCCTTTGAAATCAGGTCGGGAATTCGTTTTTTCGAACAGGCCCACGTCAAGGATGTGATCGCATTCATGAGAATTCTCGCGAATCCCCGTGATGAAGTGGCGTGGAAGCGTGCGCTGCGGCTTTATCCGCATGTGGGTGCCGTCACGGCACAGAAAATCTGGGAGTATATTTCCTCGCAGGACGATCCCCTTGCCGCCGCCCGTTCCGGGGATATGGCAAGCCGCGTGCCGAAGGGCGCCCAACCCGGTATGGCGCGGTTCAGTGCACTCCTCAACAGACTTGATGCCGAAATATTGAGGGAGAACCCCGGTGAGCTGATCAATGCCATTATGGATGAGGGCTACCTGGAACACATGGAGAAGGCCTTCAGTGACCGGCGCTCCCGTGTAGACGATCTGAATCAACTTGCCTACTTCGCCTCCCAGCGGGATTCCCTGATGGATGTCTTGAGTGAACTGGCCCTTCTGACAAACATCACCGAGGAAAGCGGACCCTATCCGTCCGCGGCTGAGGTGGAAGAGCGGGTAATCCTCAGTTCAATACACCAGGCGAAAGGTCTTGAATGGTCCGTCGTCTTCATGATCTGGTGTTCCGAGGGGAAGATGCCGCTGGGGCGCGCGCTGAGAGAACCGGGCGGTGAAGATGAAGAACGACGGCTTTTCTATGTGGCCACCACCAGGGCGAAAGATCGCCTCTATTTCTGTCACACCATGTGGGATTACGAACGGGGAATGCGAACGAGGGCCCTCGCTCCCTCACGTTTCATCAACGAGTTGACACCCTCGACGCTTCAGCAGGTCGATGCGCCCTTCGAGCACTGGTCCGTAAACGAAACATGATCGTCAGTGGGCTCCATCGGCGAGATACAGTCCGCCCACGCCGATAATGATAAGTGCGAGAAAAAATATCTTCGGTCCCGTTACGGGTTCGCGGAGACAGAGAACTCCGATCAGGGCCACCAGTGTCGTACCGATGCCCGACCAGACCGCGTATGCCACGGAGACGTCAATTTCCTTCAGGGCAAAGGTGAGCGCCACAAAGGCGAGAAAGTAGAATAGAAAGATCAGGACCGACGGCATCGGTTTTGTGAACCCATCGGACAATTTCATCGACACCGTCCCCGCCACTTCGAACAGGATTGCTGCAGTCATGTAAAACCACGCATGCATGTACATACTCCCTGAATAACGGTTCACGACAAATGAGTCGAAACCGGCCGTGCCGGAAATCCGGCATCATTTTATTTTTTCGAATTTCCCATTCCGACAATGTCCTCGAACAATATTCCGCGATGATCCAGATACGGTAAGCCCGCAGGGTCTTAACGGGATCTCTTTCGTGACACTGACAAGAAATGAAAAAAAAGGGACACATGACGTGTCCCTTTACTTTAATGGAATAGAAACGATATCAGTTGGTGGGCAGTATCGTATCCGCAGGAAGCACATAGGGACGCGGCGCACCTGCGGTGCCGCGCGCTTCCTCAATCTCCTGCAGCGAATAGCCGCTCCGGGGAATTCTCAATATCTGGTCGGGATAGATAAGATCGGGGTCGTCTATCTGGTTCTTGTTTGCATCATAGATGAGGGGCCACATGAAGGGGTCGTTGTAGATATCCTCGTATTCCGCGATCCACCAGAGACATTCGCCTTTTTTCACGATGTGCTCTTCAGACCGCAGCTTCGTTTCCTGCTCGGACATCATGGCCTCTTCGAGAATCGACGATCCCTCTTCGAGCTCCACCTCTT
>CAYTUH010000010.1:16025-16318 GCA_964441165.1 uncultured Syntrophaceae bacterium | reverse complement strand
AAGTGTTTCGTCGAGGAGCTGCACCGTTACGTATTCTCCTTTTGCCACGCGGGTGAGATCTTCCGGTACGACGATGATGCCGTTCGCCTGCACCATCGATTTGAGGATTCCTGATCCCTGACTTCCCGTGGTGGCGACGACATAGCCGTCTTTTTCGAGGGCGACCCGTGCCCTGAAAAAGTAGCGGAGGCCTGCCGTCTTTTCTATGTCTTCCGTAAGCCGTGTCCGGACGGTGGTGCGGAAGAGGCCCCTACGACCCATCATCTTTCCGAGTGCCGGCCGAACGTACTGCT
>CAYTUH010000010.1:8770-16015 GCA_964441165.1 uncultured Syntrophaceae bacterium | reverse complement strand
ATTTCCCGGCAGCCCGAAGACGGGTTTGCCGCCCATTGAACCGAAGGCGAGGGGTTTCCCCGGGCGCTGGGCGACCTGCCAGAAGCGAATCTCCGTGCCGATTTCCTTCATTACGTCTTTTACAAAATCGTAGTCGCCCACGGAAACGCCGCCCGATGATATGATGATGTCGGCCTGCAGCGCCGCCCTGAAATGGGCTTCCAGGTCCTCCCTGGTATCGCGTGCAATGCCGAGATTGACGGGTATCTCTCCGCATTCGAGTACCTGGCCGAAGAGGGAATAGCTGTTGCTGCTCACGATCTTTCCCGGCCCCGGCTCCCGGTCTATATCGACCAGCTCGTCTCCCGTGGCGATAATGGCGACGCGGGGACGCTGATAGACCCGGACCTGTGCGTGGCCGAGCGATGCGAGCATTCCCATCTCGGCGGGACGGATCGATTTTCCCGGTGACAGGATGTGTTCGCCGTCGCGGACGTCCTCTCCCTTTTCGCGGACGTTGAGACCCTTTTCATGGGAGGTGAAAAGACGGACCTTGCTTTCATCGGATTCCGTGTCTTCCACCTTTGCCACCGTATCGGCACCGTCGGGAATGACGGCGCCCGTCATGATCCGGGCCGCCTCGCCCCGTTCCACCCGTTTCAGGGGCAGATGCCCGGCAGGGATGTTTTCAATGATGTCGAGTATGACGGGATGTTCAGGAGAGGCTTCCTTCGTGTCGTCGGCGCGCAGGGCGAATCCGTCCATGGCGGAGTTGTCCCGGGGCGGAATGTTCCGCGTCGCGTAAATTTCCTCACCCAGAACGCGCCCCATAGCATCGACGACGGGTACGGTTTCCAGTCCCAGGGGGGTGACTGCGTTAAGTATGTAATCCAAAGCCTCTTGTACTGTTAGCATTAGTTCCCTTCCATCCTGCAGTAAAATGTGCTTAATATATCAAACCTCTACTGTTGTCAATATTTTGCGCTTGAATAAATGGAACCGATAGGATAAAGAAATGCACCTTGAAAAAGGTGAAAGGGACATTTTGCAAGGATGGGAGCAGCTGATATTTCAATGAGTATACGTGGAAAACAGGAACAAATCCGGGAACTGCTTGATGAACGGAAGGCGATCCTTATCGCTCATTACTATCAGCGACCGGAAATTCAGGATATCGCCGATATTCTGGGCGATTCCCTTGCCCTCAGCATCGAAGCGGCGCGCACCGATGCCGACGTGATCGTTTTCGCCGGTGTGCGGTTCATGGCGGAAAGCGCGGCCATCCTCTCCCCGGACAAGACGGTTCTGCTTCCCCGGCAGGACGCGGGATGTCCACTTGCCGACAAGATTACCGTGGAAGAGCTTGAACGCATCAAGGGAGAATACCCCGATGCAACGGTGGTGACCTACGTGAATTCATCGGCTGAAACAAAGGCACACAGCGATATCTGCTGCACGTCGGCGAATGCCGTGCAGGTGGTCAATTCCATTACGGACTCATCGCGCGTTCTCATGGTGCCCGACGGGAATCTGGCGCGGTATACGGCGCGTTTCACCGACAGAGAAGTCATTCCCTGGAAGGGGTTCTGTTATGTACACAATGACCTGTCGCCCGAGGATGTAATGGCCACGAAAAAGCGCCACCCGAAGGCAGTCGTTGCGGTCCATCCCGAATGCAGGCTTGACGTGATAGATGTGGCCGATTTTGTGGGAAGCACGGGCGGCATTCTCCGGTTCGCCCGTGATACCGATGCGCAGGAAATCATTGTAGGTACGGAGCAGGGGATCATGCACCAGCTTCAGAAACAGAATCCGGGGAAAACCTTTATTCCCGCATCCGATCGCCTCCTCTGCCATGACATGAAGTTGATAACCCTCGATGACATTCTGGATTCTCTCCGCAATACACAGCATGTCGTTACCGTTCCCGAAGATATACGCGTTCCCGCCAATGTTGCGCTCACACGCATGCTTGCGATTTCCTGAACACCAGGTTGAAGTTTTAGCAATAATGGTTATATTACAGGCTGAGCGAAACGGTACCCCATGACGGTCTTCCGGTGGCATCCCTGTTAAACTTCCGGGTAAGAGAGAACAGGAAAATGCCCGGCATGGTGCGGATTCGCCGAATCTGAATCCTGAAGTTGCTTTGATCCGTGAGAAAGGTTGTTGAACAAAAAATCTGTCTGTCCGACCTCTCGCTGCACACCCTGGTGGAGCGGGTTCTTAAGGGAGAGGTGTGCACAAAGGTCGGCGGTCTGCACGGTTCTGCCCAGTCTCTTGTTGTCTCAATCCTTTACAATGCACTGAACAGACCGGTTGTCCTGGTCTGCCCCTCGCAGAAAGAGGCGGAGGCCTATGTCCGTGATCTGACCTTTTTCCTCGGTGATAAGCGGGTCTTTCTTCTTCCTCCCCGCGATATGCGGTATCCTGAGGATGTCGTCTTCGGCGAACGGGAAAGAGCGGTACAGCGGATCGGGACGCTCGTTGCGCTCCTGAGCGGCATACCGGCCGTCACCGTCATCCCGCTGGAATCCCTCATGCAGAAAGTGGCCCCCCTGAGTGCCGTGGGAGACTCTATCGACGCTCTTGCCATGGGTGATACCCGTGACCGCGACCAGTTGATTGCGACATTGTATGCGGGAGGCTACCGCCGGGTTCCACTGGTGGAAGAAAAGGGGGAGTTCGCCCTGCGGGGATTCATCGTGGATATCTTTTTGCCGACCCATGAGCATCCCCTGCGGCTCGAATTCGCCGGCGATGAAATCGAATCGATCAGAGAATTCGACGTGACGACGCAACGATCAAAGGCGGAGGTGCTCGATTTCACACTGCCGCCGGCGGGTGAAGCGATACTGACGGATGAAGCACGCCTTCGCGTGCTGCGGAATCTGCGCCACCGGATGAACCGGCTCGATCTTCCCCGAGTGAAACGGGATCGTCTCATCGAGATGGTTGAAATGGAACCGGATGCTCTGCTCAATCTCCAGATGCTTCCACTTCTGTACCGTGATGAAACAGGGGAATCGAGCAGTCTCGATACGGTCTTTGATTATCTTCCGCGGCGCGCTGTCATTGTATCCGGCGAATCGCGGGATCTGCCCGCGAAAGGCGAGCAGATAGAGGACGCCATCGACCGGTTTCTCTTCAAGGCGGACAAAGAGGAAAAATTCTATCTTGAAAAGGACACCTTTTCGCTGTCGGCCGAGGAGTGCCTGCGGCAGATCGCTCGGTTTCAGCGGGTCGATATGGATGAACTGCCGCTGAGTGGCGACGGTGGACTCCATGTCAGAGTCGAAAAGCATTCTGGATTGCGGCGCGAGGCGGCCACCGTGGGAAGAGAGAACGGACTCCTTACCCCCCTTGCCGACCAGGCACGTGAATGGCTGAATGAGGGGATGTCGGTCTATTTTCTTTCCGCCGGCAGTGAGCGTGCCCGGATGGAGCATCTCCTGGAGGGCTATTCCCTCCCCGTGATTCCTTCCGATGCGTCGATCCTTTCCGATCTTGCGCGACCCGGGACCGACGGCCGCCTTATGCTGAAGACGGGATGGATCACCGAAGGGTTCTTCTTTCCCGGCTTGAAGCTTGTCATAATTACCGAAGAGGAAATATTCGGGAAAAAGATCAAGAAACGCCGCCGTGCCCGTGCCCGGGAGGGCTATTTCCTCAAGTCATTCGGCGAATTGAAAGAGGGTGATTTCGTGGTCCACCTGGATCACGGCATCGGCCGGTATCACAAATTGAAGCGCCTTTCAATCGGGAACCAGGAGAACGATTATCTTCTGATCGAATACCTGGGAGGTGACAGGCTCTATATCCCCGTGGAGCGCCTCGATCAGATTCAGCGGTATATCGGTTCCGACGGTCATATGCCTCCCGTGGATAAGCTGGGCGGTTCGTCCTGGGACGCGGTGAAGAAGCGGGTGAAGAAATCGGTGCGCGAGATCGCCGAGGAACTCGTCTCAATTTATGCGGCTCGAGAAATCATGGCGGGTCATCAATATGCTCCGGGAGACCGGTATTACGAGGAGTTCTGTTCCTCCTTTGAATACGAGGAGACCCCCGATCAGGCCCAGGCAATCGACGATGTGAATATCGACCTGAGCGAGCCGAAACCGATGGACCGGCTCATTTGCGGCGACGCCGGTTTCGGGAAGACCGAGGTGGCCCTGCGGGCATCGTTCAGGGTTGCCATGAGTGGAAAACAGGTCGCCATTCTGGTCCCTACGACGATCCTCGCTGAACAGCATTATCATACCTTCAGGAAGCGGTTCGAGAAATATCCCCTTCGCATCGAGGTCCTCAACCGCTTCAGAACGGCGGCCCAGCAGAAGAAAATCGTCGAGGAAATAAACCGGGGGACGGTGGATCTGGTGATCGGCACCCACCGCCTGCTGCAGAAAGACGTCCTCTTCCGGGACCTGGGACTTGTCATCATCGATGAAGAGCAGCGTTTCGGTGTGAGCCACAAGGAAAAATTGAAGAAACTTCGCACCCTCGTCGAAGTCCTGACCATGACGGCGACGCCCATTCCGAGAACCCTTCAACTTTCACTCGTGGGTATCCGTGACCTTTCGATTATCAATACGCCGCCCCAGGACCGCCAGTCCGTGAAGGTGGAGGTGTCGGAATTCGATGAAGAGATGATAGCCCGTGCCATCAGGCAGGAACTCGCCCGGGACGGCCAGGTCTTTTTTGTCCATGACCGCGTCCGATCGATTTACAGCATGGCCCGCGTGGTTGAACGGCTGGTCCCGGAGGCAAAGATCGGCGTTGCTCACGGGCAGATGAAGCCGAAGGAACTGGAGGACGTGATTGTCGGTTTCGTGCGGGGTGATATGAATGTCCTCGTCTGTACCACCATCATCGGTTCAGGCGTCGATATGCCCATGGTGAATACCATCATCATCAACCGGGCCGATCGCTTCGGACTCTCCAGTCTCTATCAGCTCAGAGGACGGGTGGGGCGGTCCAGCGAGTCGGCCTTTGCCTATTTGTTCGTTCCCCGGGGCATGGTGCTGTCGCGGGATGCCCGAAAGCGCCTCCGGGTGGTGCGGGAATATTCCGATCCGGGATCGGGTTTCAAGGTGGCGACCCAGGATCTCGAAATCCGGGGTGCCGGGAATCTCCTCGGTGTGTCCCAGTCGGGTCAGATCTCAGCCGTGGGGTACGAGCTCTATATGGAACTGATGGAGAAAACCATCAGTGAATTGCGGGGCGAGGCGGTTCCGGAGGAAGATATCAGCCCGGAAATTCATTTCGGCATCCCCGCCTTTATTCCCGATGACTATATCCAGGATATGCAGATACGGCTCGTGACCTACAAGAAGATATCCACGGCCGCCTCCGATGACGAGCTTGCCGATCTTCGCGAAGAATTGTCCGACCGGTACGGTTTCGTCCCGGCACATCTGGAGAACCTCCTGGGCATAATCGGTGTCCGGAATGAACTGAAAAAAATTCGGGCCGAAAAGATGGAGTATGACGGCAGCGTCATGTGTGTCAGCCTGCGCCGCGACAGTGCCGTCGATCCCGCGTGTATCATGGCACTTGCCCGGGGACCCTACCGCGGCATGCGGCTGGCGCCCGACTATACCCTTTCGGTGCCCTTTCCGGGACTGGCAGGCGGGGAGATCATCGGAGAGGCCCGTCGACTGACGGCGGCGCTGACCGCAGGGCCTTCTCCAGACGAGGTGAAGGTTCTTCAGGGGGAGTGACGTTTAATTGATTGAAGATGAAAAGTCATTCTGTTAAAATAACCCGTTTAGATGTTGGTCCGTTTAATATTTCATGATTTCGGTATGTTCCGTCATGGGGTACAAGAAATTGCAAGGAGTGGTGATGAAATTAGGAAACTGTATGGCGATGGTGGCAATCCTGTGCCTCATGTTGCCGGCGGCACCGCGCGCTGATTTTGAAGACCGCATTGTGGCCGTCGTAAACAATGATGTGGTGACGCTTTCGGAACTCGATGAGGAAACACAATCTTTAATGAAACGGATCGAAAGCGTGCCGCCGGGAGCGGACCGGCAGACGATTGTCACGGAGACCAGGAAGGCCGCCCTGAATAAACTGATCAATGATCTGCTCATAGAACAGGAGGCCGGGCGGCTGGGCATCACCGCCACGGATGATGATGTGGAGAAGACCGTCAGGAACATCCTGAAAGACAGAAATATGTCTCTCGAGGAATTGAAGGAGGGAATTTCCCGGGAGGGGGGAACACTGGAAGAGTATGCGAGAGAGGTGCGGCAGTATCTCCTGAAAATGAAAATCATGTCGAAGGAAATAAAACCGAAGATCGCCGTGGGGGAAAAGGAAATCGGCGAATACTATCGAAAGCACCTCGATCAGTATGAGGGTAAGGCGGCGGTGCGGATCAGCCAGATACTCTTTATTCTGCCGAAAGGGAGCGATGATCAGAGGAAAGGGGAGCTGAAAAGTCAGGCCGTGATGGTGCGGGAGAAGTTGCAGGCGGGAGAGCCCTTTGAGCTCATGACAAGCCGGTATTCTCAGGGGCCCGCTGCGAAGTCGGGCGGCGATCTCGGCTTTGTTGAGAGGAACATGATGTTTCCCGCCGTCGACGAAGCGGCCTTCCGGCTCGAAGTCGGCGAGTTCAGCGAGGTTGTCGAATCGCCTATCGGGTTTCACATTATCATGGTAACGGATAGACGGGGTGCCGGGGTGAAGCCGATCAACGAGGTGCGGCAAGAGATTAGGGACACTATTCAAAACGAAAAGATGGAAAAGCGATTTATTGAATGGATAGAAGAGCTGAAGGAAAGATCGCATATTGATATCCGTCTGTAACGTGGTTCATCCCTGAGAGCGAATCCGCCGATTCGCTGCTCGGAGTAAAGGACAAAGCCGGGTAACGGTTTTTTATAATGAAATACATAAAGGTACGGGGTGCCTCACAGCACAACCTCAAGAATATCAATGTCGATATACCAAGGGATCAGCTGGTGATTATCACCGGTGTAAGCGGGTCCGGAAAATCCTCCCTTGCATTCAACACCATCTATGCCGAGGGGCAGCGGCGGTATGTTGAATCCCTGTCCACCTATGCGCGACAGTTTATCGGGCAGATGGACAAACCGGAAGTCGAATCGATCGAAGGGCTGTCGCCGGCCATTGCCATCGAACAGCGCACGGCAAGTCAGAATCCCCGGTCTACCGTCGGTACCGTCACGGAGATATATGACTATCTGCGTCTTCTCTTCGCGCGAATCGGGATGCCGCACTGTCCTCAATGCGGCCGGG
>CAYTUH010000010.1:3415-8670 GCA_964441165.1 uncultured Syntrophaceae bacterium | reverse complement strand
CTGCGTCTTCTCTTCGCGCGAATCGGGATGCCGCACTGTCCTCAATGCGGCCGGGAAATCCAGTCGCAGACGGTGGATGTGATGCTCGACCGGGTCCTTGATCTTCCGGACGCCACAAAGATCAATGTCCTTGCGCCAATTGCCCGGGGGAAAAAGGGCGAATTTCAGAAAGAACTGAAACAATTGCGAAAAGAGGGCTTCGCCCGGCTACGGGTCGATGGTGAAATGAGAGATCTTGCCGACGACATTACGCTGGACAAGAACAAACGGCATACCATTGAGGTGGTGATCGACCGGCTCGTCATAAAGGATGGCATAAGAAAACGACTGCGAGACTCCCTTGAAACGGCCCTTGGTCTTGCCGAGGGCCTGATTCTCGTCGATGTCGTCGGCGGCGAGGAACTGATCTTCAGCGAGGTCTACGCCTGTCCCGTCTGCGGGATCAACATGTCCGAACTGGCACCACGCATGTTTTCCTTCAATAGCCCCTACGGTGCCTGTGAGGAATGCGGGGGGCTGGGAACGAAGGTCTATTTCGACGAACGATTGATAGTTCCTGACCCGAACATTTCCATACGCGAAGGCGCCATTACTCCCTGGGACCGGCGACATTCCCTCTATTTCTACCAGATGCTCGAGTCGCTGTCGTCACATTACCGGTTCGATGTCGACACACCCTTTAATCAGCTTCCTGAAAAGATACAGCATGTCCTCCTCTACGGTTCGGGGGACGAGACGATCGAGTTCTTCTTCGACCGGCGGGGCCGGCGGTATTTCTACAAAAAGACCTTTGAAGGCGTGATCCCGAATATCGACCGCCGGTACCGTGAGGCCGAATCGCACGATGCACGGATGGAACTGACGCGCTATATGAATGTGACCGACTGCCCGGCCTGCGGCGGTGCCCGGTTGAAAAAAGAGAGCCTGGCCGTTACGGTGGGAGGAAAGAATATCCACGAGGTCTGCCGGATGTCGATTGCCCGTTCTCTGGCATTTTTCGATACGCTTCCCCTGACCGAGCGGGAAGTAGTCATATCGCGGCGGATACTGAAGGAAATCAAGGAGCGTCTCCGCTTTCTCCTCGATGTGGGGATGGATTATCTGACCATTGCCCGGTCTTCGGGAACCCTGTCGGGGGGAGAATGGCAGCGTATACGCCTGGCAACCCAGATCGGTTCGGGGCTGGTGGGCGTGCTCTATGTGCTGGATGAGCCGACCATCGGACTCCATCCGCGGGACAATATGCGCCTTATTGCGACGCTGAAGCGCCTCAGGGACATGGGGAACACCATTCTCGTGGTGGAACACGACGAGGAGGTCATGAATGCCTCCGACACTATCATCGATATGGGTCCCGGAGCGGGTCTCAACGGCGGTGAGATCACCTTTCAGGGAACTCCCGCGGAGATCTACCGGTCCGATGCATCACTCACGGGCAAATACCTTTCGGGCCGTCTCTCGATCCCCGTGCCCGAAAAAAGGAGAAAAGTCAACGACCGGTTTATCGAGATAGAGGGGGCCTCGGAGAACAACCTGAAAGATATCGACATACGCATACCTGTGGGGCTCTTTACCTGTGTCACCGGTGTGTCCGGTTCCGGAAAGAGCACCATGGTGATCGAAACCCTCTACAAGATCCTCAGGAGGCGACTCAATAAACACCGGGGCAAGGCCGGTGCATTCAGAAAGATACGGGACATGGGCGGCGTGGAGCGGATCGTCGCCATGGATCAGCAGCCCATAGGACGGACGCCCCGCTCGAATCCCGTCACTTATACGGGGGCCTTTACGTACATCCGCGACCTCTTCAGCAGGCTTCCCGAATCGCGAATGCGGGGCTACAAGGCGGGCAGATTCAGTTTTAACGTAAAAGGGGGACGGTGCGAGGCATGCCAGGGAGACGGGCTCAAACGAATCGAGATGCACTTTCTGCCCGATGTCTATATTACCTGCGATGTCTGCCGGGGACAGCGCTTCAACAGGGAAACCCTCGAGGTTCGCTATAAGGGGAAAAATATTGCTGAAGTCCTCGACATGACGGTCAATCAGGCCCTCTCCTTCTTTGATGCGATACCGCTCATCAAGTCGAGGCTGCAGCTCCTCTTTGATGTGGGCCTTGGATATGTCAAGCTGGGGCAGTCGGCCACAACCCTTTCCGGCGGTGAGGCACAGCGTATCAAACTGGCCCGCGAACTGGGGAAACGACAGACCAGCAATACACTCTACATTCTTGACGAGCCGACCATCGGCCTTCACTTCGCCGATATCGAAAAGCTGCTCAATGTGCTGATGCGGCTGGTGGATATGAAAAACACCGTCGTGGTGATCGAACACAATCTCGATATCATCAAATGTGCCGATCATGTCATTGATCTCGGCCCGGAAGGAGGGGACGCCGGGGGGTATATCGTGGTGGAAGGAAGCCCCGAAACGGTGATGGAAGCCGGGCAATCTCTGACGGGACAGTTTCTGCGCAGCGTCTTGTGTAAAGAGAAACGGTAACCCTCTCCCCCGCGATAAAGAGCGTCTCGAGGCTTTTTCACCATGCAGGCACCGGTGGCGGTTCGTCCCCATACTCTCCCGGTTATCGGCCCCCGGGCCCGGTTGTCCTTAAAGAGGGCATGAGCGGTGCCGGATATCTGCCCGGATACCACCATGCCGTCCCGGGGCTTTGGCAAGACCGGGGGCCTGTCCGCTTCGCCCTCCCGCAGCCCCCTGTGATTCACTTTTACTCGTCAGGTCCGTCCCGAGACCCGTCACGGGGGAACGGAGTCCGTTCAGGGCGATGACGGGCCTTCCCGCAGGGAACCGCAGGTGTCACGGAAGTTGATAATACGTGCCTCTATCCGTCCCACCACTTTCCCGAGTGCCAGGGTGGACGTCCAGAAGGGGCCCTCAACGAGCTTGCTATGTGCGGCGTCGATTCCCACCTGGTTCAGGGTGGGATCGACGCTGATCCATCCGTCGATATAACTTTCAGCCCAGCTGTGATAGAGAAATCCACACTCTTCGAGATAGAGCAGTCCTCCCACGAGGCGGGTAGGAATTCCCGCTGCACGTGCCAGGGCCGTATACAGCAGAGTGTGGGCCTGGCATTCCCCCCTGCGCTGATGAAGGACTTCAAGGGCCGATGCACAGTCGACGGCTTCGTCGGCTACTTCCGTCGAGACCCACTCCGTCAGCCTGCGGACCAGTGCAAGGGAATCGACGGCGCCTGCCGCAACGGCCGATGCCCTTTCCACAATGTCGGGGTGGGTGCTTTCAATGTGGGGCGTTTCCCCCAGGTAGAGACGGCGTTCCGCCCGGTTCAAAGGAACAATGCTTCTCTTCGGCTCCGTCCCGGCATGGCTTTCGATGCGATAGAGAACGCTCCCGTGGCCGCCCCTGTCTTGAGCAATGGCTGTCTGTTCGGGACCGCCAAGAAGGGGCAGCTCCCCGGCGATACCCTCGAGAACGATTTCAAGGGAGATGGTCTCACGGGGACAGGGAAGGGGAATGGCGGTGGTGACACGACTGAAATCCATGACCAGGTCTTTTTTGTTGAATCCCGCTTCCACGAGATACTGCCGGGCCTGGCCTTCATTCTCCCTGTATGTGATAAGCAGACCGTTCATCCCCAGCTCAAAAGCCGCCTCTCCTTGCGGGGTGATCCATGTGGATACTTCCTGATCGTACATCCGGGTTGTGATCTTAAAGGAAGGTTCGATTCCGAGCCCTTCGCTCTCTTCAAAGGAGACGATGGATTGAGATACGGTGGTGACTGACTGTGTCTGAGGATCGAATACCCTGTAACGGTATGATGTGCCGACCTCCATGCCCCTGACCGCCGGATAGAGGTTGATGATGCTTGTCGGGTAGATCGGTTCGTCGAGGTGGTGTGTCGTATCGCGGATGTGTCCGTTCAGTGTCTGTTTCGTGGACAGACGATCGGCATGGACAGTTCCTTCGAGTGAAAGTGTTTTGCCGTCGATGGTCTGTCGGTAGCGAAAGGACTGCAGCGTGAGATCGGGTCGAACAACATCCTCACTTTTCATCGAGAGTCTCTTGTTCATCCCCAGAAAAAGTATCTGCAGTTCCGCTTCGGCCGTCACGAGGCAACATCCGTCCCCTCTGTTTGACTCGATACCGAGATAGGAGAATCCCACCTTTTCGCCGTTAAAGACGAACCCCTGCCAGAGTTCACGAAAGGGGAGTTCGTGAAGCGTGCCAATCCTGACCGTTTCGGAAGGCGCCTCCATTTTCTTGAAGTAGAAAGAAGCGCATGACCATACAAAAGTGCACAGGGCGCATGTCACGCAGGCGCAGATCTTTATGTTTGCCATATAGTTCCTGTTTGTCTGAGCGGTATGTTTCAATATAATCGGTTTTGTGACAAATTACAACGCTCGGATACTGATGGTACCCCCCCGGCTCATGCTCCTCGACGAGCCCTCGCTCGGGTCGTCCCTCCTCATGGTCGATCGTATTTTCAAAGAGCTTCGGGACATGCAGGAAAAGGGCGTTTCCTTCCTCCCGGTGGAACAGGATGTGCGCAGGGGCTTCTTCCTTTTCAATCGTGAACATGCCCGTGAATCGGGTAAAAGCCTGGCGGGGTCCGGCGACGCACTCCTGCGCAATACCGAGCTTCAGCGGTTCTATCCGGACGGGGAGACCTGACGGTGTCCCCGTCCGGTGCTTACCCGCGTCATTTCTTGCGCTTCCCCCGGTATCAGTGATATAGCACCCTGGTAACGGAAAATGATTTTCTCCTGTGCCCGCAGGAAACGTCGGCACAGGACAGCAAAGGAGGATGCAATGGAAAGGGATTCCGTTTCTGAAAAACGGCGCCGGTTGGCTGCAACCCTTTTCCCTCGCGGTATACCCCGGCTCTGGTGTCCGCTTCTTACCCACTATACCGATGACGGGAGCATGGACTTTGTGCGGATGAACTCGCATTTCCACCACCTGGCACCACATGTGGGGGGATATCTCATCCCCGGTTCAACGGGGGACGGCTGGGAGCTCGATAATCATGAGACCGTGGCAGTTGTGGATTTTGCTCTCGCTCTGGCCCGGGATCACCAGGTGCCCCTGCTTCTCGGTGCGCTTCGCCCCGACCGGTCTGCGATGGAAGCGATCATTCATGAAATGCTCGACCGTCTCAGGGATATTACCGGCATGGAGGACCGGATGGACTGTCTCGCCGCGGCCCATGTCTGCGGCTTTGCTCTCTGTCCTCCCCGAGGAAAAATGCTTGATCAGGACCGGATTCGCGG
>CAYTUH010000010.1:0-3405 GCA_964441165.1 uncultured Syntrophaceae bacterium | reverse complement strand
CTGAAAGAGCTTGCCGTCATGGACCCGCCCCTTGCCCTCTACCAGTTGCCCCAGGTGACGGAAAACGAACTTGCCCCCGGGACCTTTGCCTCGCTGATTTCTGAATACGGGAACATTATTTTCCTGAAGGATTCGAGCGGAAACGACCGGATCGCTCTTTCGGGTGAAGAGCGCCGGGGCGTCTATTTCTTCCGGGGCGCTGAAAGCGACTACGCGCAGTGGCTCAAGGAAGCCGGCGGATCTTACGACGGGTTTCTTCTCAGTACGGCCAACAGCTTTCCTTCGGAACTCTCCTCGATCATCGAATACCTGGAAAAGGGAGAGCGGGAAGCGGCGCAGGAACTTTCAGCGAGAGTGTCCGGTGCCGTACGCGAGATATTCGGTATCGTCCAGACACTTCCTGTCGGCAATGCCTTTACCAACGGGAACAAGGCAATCGATCACTATTGCGCCTTCGGTCCCGGTGCGTCCGGCAACAGGGGACCCATGCTGCACGGCGGCATGCGGATTCCCGGCGATATTATCGTGAAGACGGGCGAGATATTAGGACGTTACGGATTGATGCCGACGCAAGGCTACCTGTAATCATGGCTTCCCCGCGGGTATTGCGGCGGTGAATTGATGAAGCAGCCAGCAGGAAAAATCTGTAAAACATCTTGAATTAATTCCTTTTTACGTTATCATGCCGTCGGAAGCGGGGTGGCGTCCAGGACCGTGGGGACGATGATTCCGTACCCGGTGCATCGGCGAAGAGAATGAAGATTGCCCTGTCGCCTGATATTGTTTCGATTTCACGCATTGCTCAGAATAGTTTTCATCAGGAGTGGAGGTGCCACCAATGAAATTTCGCCTGACCATTAAAAAGAAGTTGTTTTTAAGCCACGTGCTCGCGGTTCTTCTGGTTTCCGGCAGCATCGGCACCTATTTCTACCTGAACGCGGCACAAAGCCTCATGCATGGCCTGAAGGATCGCCTGCAGTACAGTGCGGCACTCATCAGCCGAACCGTTGATGCGGCAGACCTCGAGCACATCAAAGGCGAATCGGATATGGCACGACCGGCCTACATCGCGACGCTTCAGAAGCTTCGCGCCTTCCGCCGGATGAATCCCGATATTGCCTATCTCTATATCATGCGGAGAACAGGCGACAGGGTGTTCTTCGTCGTTGATTCCGATGAGACGGAGGAACAGGCCCTGCCGGGGGAAGAATATACCGACGTCATTCCCACCCTCGTGCTGGGATTTACGGGCGTCTCCGTGGACGATCAGATCTATAGCGATGAGTGGGGTTCCTTCCTCTCCGGCTATTCACCCATCAAAAACGGCATGGGAGAATATCTCGTGGGAATCGACATGCGGGCGGCGGAAGTCGCCGACAAGTTTCGAAGACTTCGCATCTCCGGGTTCATATCGCTTGGCGGTTCCATTTTGCTGGCACTGCTTTTCAGCCAGTTCCTCGCTGCTCGTTTCATTGGACCGATCAATCTACTCATGCGCCGATGCCGGTCAATCGCCGAGGGGCGGCTGGAAGAACAGGTGGATGTTCGCACGAACGATGAACTGGATGATCTGATCGGCGCCTTCCATACCATGTCGGATAAGCTTGCCTCGTCGGAGCAGAAAAAACGCGAGGCCTATAACTCCCTGAAGCAGGCGCGCGATGAACTGGAGATTCGCGTCGAACAGCGGACGAAAGATCTGAAGGAAGTGAATGAAAAATTGCGCCAGGAGATTACCGTCAGGGTGCGCGCTGAAAGAGCCCTCGAGGAGGCCGCCATGACCGATCCCCTGACCACCCTGTTGAACAGACGGGCGATGCTCGAATATCTGAAACATGAAGTGGCGCGCAATCAGCGAAGTCATGCTCCTTTCGTGCTTCTCCTGGCCGATCTGGATTGCTTCAAGAACATCAACGATACCTATGGCCACGATGTAGGTGACCATACGCTCATAGAAATTTCCCGGATCATTCAAAAAAGTATCCGTGGCCAGGATACGGTGTCACGCTGGGGTGGTGAGGAATTCCTCATTCTTCTGCCCGATACGGATCTGAAAGGCGGTGTCACTGTCGCGGAAAAGATTAGAAACCGGGTGGCGGAGCACCTGTTCAGCGCAGGGGGAAAATCGGTAAGACTGACCGTCAGTATAGGCGCAACAATCTATATAAGGGAACAGGAACTGGACGATTGCATCCGGGCCGCCGATACGGCACTGTATAGAGCCAAGACGCAGGGTCGTGACAGGGTGGCATCCCTGGGTGATGAAGCGGCGGAATAGGGGACGTTTTCTCCTCGCGGTGCTGTGGCATCCGGTGAGGCGGCGTTGAAAAAAACCTTGACAAAGAAGCACTTACATGGCACTTATATGCAATAAATCAATAAAGATATTATTAAAATAAATAAGGAACTTTCGTACCACAGAACCATGGAGGAAAGCTGTGGAGTGAAGGAAACAACCCCGTGTTATCTATAGCGCGGGGTTTTTTGTTTGGTCGTTAAACGGGCGTTGCTGCCGTGCCCGTCACGGCGGTGACGAGGGGAGAAAGGAGGAGACACTATGAGAAACGTGAGGTTGGGTTTTACCATTGTATTCTGCGTGCTGATGGTGGTGGTCATGAGCGGCAGTGCAGGGGCAGAGATGCGCAAAGGGGCCATGAGCGTGACGCCGCTCATAGGCGGGTATGTCTTTGAAGGGAATCAGGATATCGAAGATGAAATAACATTCGGAGTTGGGATCGGGTACAATCTGACGGAGCGGTTGACAGCGGAAGGCGTCTTCAATTTTGTCGATACGGAATTTGAAGAAAGCGCCGGCGACATCGATACCTATGTCTATCGTCTCAACGGACTCTACCACTTTCCCGTGGACAAGAAACTGATCCCCTTCGTAGGAGTAGGGTTCGGCGGCATTACCCTCGATTACGAAAACGGAGAGCAGGAGGCGGACTTCCTGCTCAACTACGGTCTCGGTCTGAAATACTTCCTGAGCGAATCAGTCGCCCTTCGCGGCGATATCTTTCATATTATTATTCCCGACGGATTCACGCACAATCTGATCTACTCGCTGGGGCTCACCTTTACCTTTGGCGGTGAAAAGAAAAAGGTGAAACCGGTGCCGCAATACAAGGACAGCGACGGTGACGGGGTCTATGACGATATGGATAAATGCCCCGGTACGCCGGCGGGTGTCGCCGTAAACAGCTCGGGCTGTCCTCGCGACAGTGACGGCGACGGAGTCGCCGACTATCTGGACAAGTGTCCGGGAACGCCGGCCGGCGTGGCAGTGAATGATCTGGGCTGTCCCTACGACAGTGATGGCGATGGAGTCGCCTGTCTGCATGAATTCATCTACCAGTATTCCCCCTGTTGCGCCAATTTCAAGTCCTGCATCTTTTGCAATCTTAA
>CAYTUH010000009.1:11787-16464 GCA_964441165.1 uncultured Syntrophaceae bacterium | reverse complement strand
GGACGACATGGCCGCAATGCAGATTATGACCGCGCTGAAGAAACAGGGCAACGCGGCGTAGAGCAGGTGGTCTCGAATCTCTCGTTCGATCAGGGTCAGCACATTACACCTCGCTTTCCAACGATACGACGGCCGACGCCGGCCTCGTGCATCCCGTCTTTATCGGCACTTCAGCGGAATGCGCACGGATGCTCACGGCGGATGTCCATCCCTCGGCGGTCTGCGAGGTCATCGATTCACCGGATGCAGGCGCGGTGCTTTCCTCCGCCCTTCGCCTCATGAGAGAAGAGGGGGCCGACATCCTGATGCAGGGCTCTGTCGACCAGCAGGTCTTTTTTGATGCGATCTGCAGGAAGGGGAACGGCCTTATGGGAGACCCGCTGGTGAGTTACCATTCCCTCTTCCGGCCACCCGGAGAAAGGAAAGATTTCATCGTCGCCGACAGCTTCATCCATAACTACCCGTCGCTCCGCGAAAAGCAGCATATCGTGACCCAGGCCCTTGAACTGGCCCGGGTTCTGAACATAGAGGTCCCCAAGGTAGCGGCGCTGGCCGCCATCGAACAGGTAAACACGAAAATCCAATCCACCGTCGATTCCGCCATTCTGTCAAAGATGTCGGAACGGGGACAATTCGGGGACGCCGTCATCGACGGGCCTATCGACATCGACTGTGCCCTCACCAAATCGGCGGCTCGGCGAAAGGGTCTCAAAAGTGTGGTCACGGGCGACGCCGACATCTATCTCGTCCCGGACGTCGAATCGGGATACTCCTTCGTGGAAATGCTCGTCTTTATCGGCAGAATGCCCGCTGTCGGGGTTCTGATGGGTACGGTGAAACCGGTGATTCTGACGGTCCCTTTTGTATTGCAAAAACATCGGGTGGCGGAAATCGCCCTTGCGAGCCTGATCAGCCATGCAGACACTGCGAGATAAAAAGGACTTTCTCATTCTGGTGGTCAACGTGGGATCCACATCCACGAAAGCCGCACTCTACCGCAATCGGGAATCCCTTGTCCGCGAAACCTTTACCTACCTTCAGAATGATGGACCGTCCTCCCCCCCGGACCTGAAAGCGCAACGCTCACCGCGGGAACGGGATCTCCTCGGTTTTATCGAAAATCACGCCATCAATCCGGGGAACCTGGATATCATCGTGAGCCGGGGCGGCCTCATAAGACCGGGCCCCTCGGGGATCTATGAGATTTCCGAGGCCCTGTGCGACGACATGATGACGGGCAGATACGGGACCCATGTCTCGGCCCTGGGACCCGCCATTGCCTTGACCCTTGCCCGGGAACACCACCTGAGGGCCATTATCATCGACCCGCCCGGCACCGACGAGTTCGACGCCGTCGCCCGCCTGTCCGGGACCCCTCATATCGAGAGGAGAAGCGCCTTCCACGCACTCAATCAGAAGGCGGCGGCCCGGAAGGCTGCGGGTGAACTGGGCAGGCGCTATGAAGAGGTCAACCTCATCGTGGCACACCTGGGGGGAGGCATCACCATCGGCACACATAAAAAAGGCCGGGTCATCGACAGCACCCACGGCCTGAGTGAGGGCCCTTTTACACCGGAACGGGCGGGGACACTCCCCACGTCCGACCTGATCGATCTGATCCGCACCGGAAGGTTCGACGGCGCAACCCTGCAGGCTCATCTGGTCGGCCGGGGCGGACTCATGGCCTATCTCGGCACGAACCGTGCCGAAGAAGTAGAGGCCAGGATCGGAAGGGGAGACGAAGATGCCCGCCTGGTCTATCGGGCAATGGCCTATCAGATCGCGAAAGATATCGGTGCCATGAGTACGGTCCTGCAGGGTGACGTCGACGGCATCGTCCTCACGGGAGGACTGGCGCACTCGGCTCTCCTCACGGACTGGATTGCGGACCGGGTGGGATTTCTCGCACCCCTTTTCTTTTTCCCGGGAGAGGATGAAATGGAGGCCATGGCCGACGGCGCACTCCGTATTTTACAGGGACGGGAAAATAGTATAAAATACGATTAATCAGACAAGGAATCCAGGAGGTTGACATGAAGAAACCGCCTCTGTTGATTCTCGTCATCCTGATCACGTTTTTTCCCCTTTCCTCCGGCAGTGCGCAGGACGCACCGAAACTCACAGCGCGATGGGCCACCGAGGGAACATTCAGCATTCCCGAATCGGTCTTCTTTGATCCCTCACGGGAGGTACTCTATGTCTCCAATATTAACGGTGGTGCGGCGGAAAAGAACGGACAGGGATTCATTTCCCGGCTCACCCTTGACGGCGCCATCGAGACACACGCCTGGATCAGGGGATTGAACGCCCCCAAGGGAATGGCCCTGTACGGGAACATCCTCTCCATTGCCGATATAGACCGTGTCGTGCAGGTCGATATCCCGGCGGGTGTCGTCACCGCGATCCATGAAATTCCCGGTGCCCGGTTCCTCAACGACGTGGCTGTCGACGAAGAGGGCACCCTCTATGTCTCGGACTCATCCCGGCAGAACAGCGTCATCTACCGACTGGGAAAGGGTACCGCAACGGTCTGGCTGGATGGTGCCGAAATCGCCCAGCCCAACGGGCTCTTCATTGAAAAGGGCTTTCTCATCGTGGGCAATTCCGGCGACGGCAGGCTGAAAAAAGTCTCCCTGACGGACAAAGGGATACGGACCCTCGCGGACACCGGAGCGGGCATTGACGGAATTGCCGGCGACGGACGGGGAAACTACTTCATCTCGGACTGGCGTGGAAAGACATCCCTGGTGGGAGCAGACGGAGGCATCACGGAACTCATCGACACCACCGGTCAGGGCATTCAGGCTGCCGACATTACCTACATCCCGTCACAAAACCTGCTTCTCGTTCCCACGTTCTTCAACAACCGCGTGACGGCCCATGAATTCACCGGGAAGGCGGGGACTCTCTCCCCGTGACTCTCCCTTATGCAGGTGTGACCTGCTGAACAAGGTCCCGATTTTTTTCGTATCGGGATGACGGCCACCGGGCCGCAGGCCCTCGTCCTGATTCACGGAA
Source organism: uncultured Syntrophaceae bacterium (assembly GCA_964441165.1). GTDB lineage: Bacteria > Desulfobacterota > Syntrophia > Syntrophales > UBA2210 > CAYTUH01. The sequence goes on along the minus strand of CAYTUH010000009.1, from coordinate 13,446 downwards.
GGAGGTTGATTATGCGCATCATCGTTATGGGGGGCGCCGGCGACATGGGAAGCCGGGCCGTTGAAGAGTTGTCACAGACCGAGGGAATCGGCCAGGTGACCATCGCCGACCGGAACAGAGCGGCAGCCTCGCGGATCGCGGAGGAATTGAAGGGACGGAATGCCAAAGTCGACGTGGCCACCGTCGACGCAGACGACCACGCCGGACTGGTACGCGCAATGAAGCGATACGACATCGCCGTCTCCGCCCTGGGACCCTTCTATCTTTTCGAGGCGAAGCTGGTTGAGGCGGCCCTGGAGGCAGGAGTACACTACACGAGCATCAATGATGACTGGCTGGCCGCCGACCAGGTCATCACCCGTTTCTCCGATAGAGCGAGGGAGCGGGGGATCACCGTTATCACCGGCCTGGGGACGAGCCCGGGCATATCGAACATGGGAATCAGGCATTTCGCCAACCAGCTGGACCGGGTGCGTCGCGTGGAAGTCTCTGTCTATCTGCCCCTGGACGGGGGAGGCGGTGAAGCGGTCATCGGGCATACCCTCTTTATCACGAGCGGGCGGATTGCCCTCTGGCGGAAGGGCCGGAGAATGATGGTCTCTGCCTGCAGCGAGACACGGATGCTCGATTTTCCCCGCTTCGGTCGCCAGAAGGTCTGGAACATGGGTCATGGTGAACCCGTCACGGTCCCCCTCTTTCTCCCCGGACTGGAAGAGGTCAATTTTTTCATGGGATTTGGGAAGGGATCGAACCTGATTGTGATACCGGCCAGACTGGGGCTCTTCAACGGCCAGGCGCGACGGCGGGTCTTCACGAAACTGTTCCGCTGGACCCACCACATGGGAAGACAGAAGGATCCGGAATGGGGAGCCGTCAGAATTGATGTCTGGGGAGAAAAAGACGGCAGGGAAGTCTACCGTCAGGCCTTCGGAATCGGACAGATGCGCGAGGCAACGGGACTTTCACTGGCCGTGGGAACCATCATGCTCGCCCGGGGGGAAACGCTCACCGACAGGGGGGGCGTCTATGCCCCGGAAGCATGCCTCGACCCGGTGCGGTTCCTCACCTATCTGAAGGAACGGGGCATCCCGTCATATTACGACCTCGACATGACGCAGCCGGTGGTCTGACCCCTCCGTCGCGACCGGAAGGCGGGAACAATGGCCCATGCCGACGGCCTTGCAAAAAAGGGGGCAACAGGGTATGTGATTTCAAACCATTGCATGAGAGGGAACCGCATGACCGAAAAAACAACCGTATCATCGGAAGACCTGAAGCGCTATTTCACCAAAGACCTCTTCGCCCGGCACGTAGGCATTGAACTGATCGATGCCCGCAACGGATGGGCGAAAGCACGTCTCACCATCGAAGGACATCACCTCAACGGCGTGCGGCGTGTCCACGGAGGCGCCATATTCACCCTCGCCGATCTCGTCTTCGCCGCCGCCGCCAATTCGCGGGGGCGGGTCGCCGTTGCCATCAACGGATCGATACAGTTTATCAAGGCACCGAAGGGATCCGTCCTGTATGCCGAAGCCTTTGAACAGGCGGGCGCGCTTGACAAACTCGAAGGCTTCTCCAGCCATTTTGGTGCCGATTTCTACGGCCTGGCACGCAATACCGACCGCATTTCCTTGCTGAAGGAAGACTGGACTGCGC
>CAYTUH010000009.1:0-11777 GCA_964441165.1 uncultured Syntrophaceae bacterium | reverse complement strand
GAAGCCTTTGAAGAATCACGAAACCACACACTCGCCTCATACAGCGTGAAAATTACCGACGAATCAGGCGAGTTGATTTCACTCTTCCAGGGAATGGCCTACCGGAAAGGCGAGTCGGTGGATTACTTCGAAAAGGTGTAGGGAAAGCCCTGCCTCAAAGGCACCCCACGCCTCCTTCACTGGAAAAGGCAGGAACCGGCTTTCCACTCTCCCGCGGCGCGGGCCTCCCGTCATCATCACGAGGAAACGATTTTTCTTGACGGAACCAAACACTTGCTTTAAACATTTGCTTAAAACTCTTATTCGAGACGACCATGAATCACAGGCACGATACAAGGAAGCGGATACTCGAAGCGGCGGCCGAGGTCTTCGGCACGCAGGGATTCAAAGCCGCCACGGTACGTCAGATCTGCGAGCGCGCCGGAACGAATGTGGCCTCCATCAATTACTATTTCAGGGACAAGGAGGGCCTCTATCTCTCGGTACTGGAAGACCTGATGGTCAGAGGATACGAGAATTATCCCCCCGACATGGGGGTCGGCGATGATGCCTCCCCCGAAAAACGTCTGCACGCCTTTATCCGCTCATTCCTCTTGAGACTCCTGGGGTGCGATTCCCTGTCGGGACCGGAGGGCCCACGGCAGCTGATTGTCAGGGAACTCAGTGACCCGTCGAAGGCACTCGACTGGATCGTGGAGGCACACGTAAAGCCGAACAAAGAAGTATTGATGGCCATCGTGTCGGACCTTCTGGGTCCGGATGTACAAAGAGAAACCGTCGGGCTCTGCACCATAAGCGTGATCGGCCAGTGCCTGCATTACATCAGTGCACGGCCCATCCTGCAGCGGGTGGCGACGGAGTTTATTTCCGCCGTCGACAACGTGGAGAAGCTGGCGGCACACATTACCGCCTTTTCCCTGGGAGGCATCAAAGACCTGAAAGAGCAGTCCCGGAAGGACCGATAATTACCGCACGGTAATCCCTCTCGGACCGGCTCCTCAGGAACGCAGCGTATTGTACAAGGCGATCGTGAAACGATATTCATCAGTGACCACATTTCTGTCAATCATATTCTGCGCCGTTATCGGGACCACGGCCTGCGTACTTCACCACACCGGAGCGGATGTGTCGAAACCCCTCCAGCTCCCTCCCGCCTATGAAGGCGGTACGCTTACGGGCTCGGTGGTGGAACAATGGTGGGATGAATTCGATGACCCCGGACTGAGCGATCTCATGAACGCCGTCCTGTCTCAAAATCTCGACATGCAGCGATCCTGGGCACGCCTGGAGCAGACGCGCATTCTGGCCCGCCAGGCCGGATCGGCGTGGTGGCCCCAGATCACCGCCGATGGAGGAGCTTCGCGAGCCCGGACCACTATTCCCGTCACCCCACCAGGGACGGGTAACGTGCCGAAACGGGTCACGACCTACAGCATGGGAGTGGCGGCCAGTTACGAAATCGACCTCTGGGGACGCATCGCCTCGCTGGACCGGGCCGCCCGGCGGGAGGTGCAGGCGAGCAGGATGGACCTCGAGGCGATTGCCATGTCCCTCACGGGAGAGGTGGCAGAAACCTGGTTTTCCCTGATCGAGCAGCAGGAGCAGCTCGACCTGGCCCAAGCACAACTCGACACGAACCGAACCTATCTCGAACTGGTCGAATTCAGGTTCGGCCAGGGTCTCGCCTCCAGTGTCGATGTGTTTCAACAGCGCCAGCAGACGGCCGCGGGGAGAGCCCGGATCCCCCTCATCGAATCCCGAATCGGCGTCCTGATGCACGCACTCAACCTTCTCACCGGCCGGTACCCGGGGCAGGGTATCGCGCCGATCCCCGCATCACTCCCCTCGTTATGGCCCCAACCGGCAACGGGGATTCCGGCGGCACTCCTGACACGGCGTCCAGACGTACAGGCGGCGCAGTTTCGCGTCAAGGCAGCCGACGAGCGTGTGGGCGCGGCAATTGTCGACCGGTTTCCGGCACTTCGCCTGAGCGCAAGCACGGGATACAGCGCCGACTCCCTCTCCGATCTGGTGGACAACTGGATATGGAGCATCGCGGGAAGCGTGACCGCCAGTGTCTGGGACGGCCACAGAAAGAATCTTGAGGTGGAGCGGACCAGGAGCGTTCTGGACGAACAGGTCGCGTTGTACGGAAGGGTCGTCCTGACGGCGCTCAAAGAGGTCGAGGACGCACTCATCCAGGAAGAAAAGCAGCGTCTCTACGTGGAAAAACTGGACATGCAGATTGCCCTCGCCCGGGCCACCCTCGATGAATCGCGGCAGCGTTACCTGAACGGGCTCAGCGATTACCTGCCCGTCCTGGTGGCGCTCCAGTCCCTTCAACAAACCGAAAGCACCCTTCTCTCGGCAAAAAAAAAGCTTGTTTCGTTCCGCATCCAGCTGTGCAGGGCCCTCGGCGGAACCTGGACATCGAACCTTGAAAAACCGGAGAGGGGGAACAGACAATCAGGAGATGAGGCGTGAGATCATTCTATAAATTTTTGGTGGTGCTGGTGATTGTCGGCCTGGGGCTTGCCGTCGCCTTCATGCTGATTCACACCAAACCGAAGGCAACACGCAAACCCGTATCGGTGGGACCGCCCCCCGTGGAAGTCATGGAGGCATGCATACAGGACAGGCAGATCACCGTCAACGCCATGGGAACGGTCATTCCTGCAGGGGAGGTGGTTCTGCAGCCCGAAGTGTCGGGCACCATCGTCTGGCAGAGCAAACGCCTCACACCGGGCGCGCACCTTGACCAGGGTGCGTCGATTCTGAAAATCGACCGGCGCGATTATGAACTCATCCTGGAACAGCAGAAAGCCGCCGTCGCAAAGGCCCAGGTCACATTGAAAACGGAACGGGGCCGCCGTGCCGTAGCGGAACGGGAATGGAAGCTCCTGGGCGGTCAGGTCGAAACGACCGACGAGGGGCGCACACTCGCCCTCCGCATACCCCAGGAAGAAGATGCCCTCGCTTCCCTGAAATCAGCCGAGAGCGCCCTTGAGAAGGCCCGGCTCGACCTCGAGAGAACGGAAATTCGCGCACCCTTCAACGCCCTGGTGCTGGATGAGTTCGTCGACAGGGGACAATTCGTGGGACCGGGATCAAAAATTGCCACGCTGGTGGGAACCGATGAATTCCAGGTACAGGCATCGATCCCCCTGAGCGATCTCTCCTGGATCGACATCCCCGGCGTGAACGCCCGGAAAGGATCTGCCGTCACGGTAATGCAGGAAAATGGTTACTACAAAGTAAAACGGGAGGGCACGGTGACGCGGCTCCTGGGAGATGTGGACCCGAAAGGAAGAATGGCCCGTATCATCATTGCCGTACAGGACCCTCTCAACCTTCGCCGGGAGAATCCCGCGGGATTTCCTCTGCTCCTGGGCTCCTACGTGAGGGTCGAGATTCAGGGGCAGCTCGCGAAAGGTATCTGCACTATTCCCCGGGCCGCGCTGAGAGACGAAAACCGGGTGTGGCTGCTGACGGACGACGACCGGTTGAAGTTCATGAACGTCACTGTGGTATGGACGAGGCATGACATCGTCTTTGTGCGAAACGGCTTCAAGCCGGGAGACCGGATCATTACGAGCCGGATCCCCACACCCGTGGAGGGAATGAAACTCCAGCTCTTCACGGAGACTCCGCAGAAGAGGGGGGATCGCCCCCCACGTCCCGACACCTCCGGCACGGAACCCGCAGCATGAGAGGCAGGAAGGCATGAACAAGAAATACCACGGCCCCGTGGCATGGATGACCCGGAATCATGTTGCCGCCAACCTGCTGATGCTCATTTTTCTGATCGGCGGATTCATAATCCTCTCCACCTATACCAAGAAGGAGGTCTTTCCCTCCTTCGACGTGGGACAGATCACCATCGGTGTCGCCTACCCGGGAGCATCGCCGACGGAAGTCGAAAGGGGAATCGTCCTCGCCATAGAGGAGGCAATCGACGGCATCGACGGCATCAAGGAGGTGAAGTCCCTGGCATCGGAAGGTTCCGCCCTCGTCACGGCGGAGCTCTATTATGACGCCGACAAGCAGGAGGTTGCTTCCGACATTCAGAACGCCGTGGACCGCATCACCACTTTCCCCCTCGACGCCGAAGACCCGGTCATCGAAATCCTCTCGACCCGCAACGAGGTGCTCCAGCTGGTCCTCTACGGTGATGTCGACGAAGCGGTGCTCAAGGAACTGGCAGAACGGTTCCGCGACGATCTCCTCGAATACGAGACGATCTCCCTGATCGAACTCGAATCGATACGACCACTGGAGATCAGCATCGAGGTCCCCCGTGAGACCCTCCGCAACTACAAACTCACCCTGGATCAGATTGCCGCAATCGTGGACCGCTCGGCACTGGAACTGCCCGGTGGCGAACTGAGAACGGACGTGGGCAAGGTGCTGCTGCGCACTTACGAGCGTCGCTATTTCGCACCGCAGTTCGAAGACATCATCATCGTCACCGACACGGACGGCACCGATGTACGCCTCGGCAACATCGCCACCATCACGGAAAAATTCGAGGACCTGGACCGGTTCGCCTTTTTCAACGGGAAACGGGCCGTCATGCTCCGCGTCTTTCGTGTCGGCATGCAGACGCCCATGGAGGTGGCCGATGCCGTGAAGGACTATCAGCAGCGGATCGCCCCTTCGCTGCCGCCGGGGATCGGGACTGCCATCTGGACGGATCGATCGGACATATTTCAGGACCGCATCAGGCTCCTCGTACGGAACGGGATGATCGGGCTCGTGCTCGTCGTCATTTTTCTCGGCCTCTTTCTCCAGCCCAACGTGGCCTTCTGGGTCAGCATGGGGATTCCCATATCCTTTCTCGGGTCATTCCTCTTTCTTCCCTATTTCGACGTCTCGATCAACATGCTGTCGCTTTTCGCCTATATCGTCACCCTCGGTATCGTGGTCGACGACGCCATCGTGGTCGGGGAAAACATCTTTGAACACCGGCAGCGGGGGGAAGACTGTACCCTCGCCTCGATAGAAGGGGTCCGTGAGGTGGCCGTTCCGGTGGTCTTTTCGGTTCTCACCACCATGGTGGCCTTTGCCCCGATGCTCTTCGTGCAGGGAGACTGGGGAAAGGTGTTCCGCATTATCCCCATCGTGGTGATCATCGTACTCGGCATCTCGCTCGTGGAGTCGCTCTTCATTCTCCCCGCCCATCTCAGAGGCGTGGGAGAGGAAAAAATATGCACAAAAGGGGGGCGGGGGGCGCTCGCACGATTTCAGTCATGGTTTTCCGACGGCATCATCAGCTTCGCCGAGAATCGTTACGCACCCGCGGTGAGGTGGGCCGTCAACAACCGGTGGGGCAGTTTTGCCGTCGGCATTGCCATCCTGATAATTGCCGTGGGCTTCGTCGCCGGGGGAAGGATCAATATTCTCATGACTCCCCACGCCGAGGCGGACTGGGTTATTGCTGAAGCGGTCCTTCCCTTCGACGCACCACTGAGCCAGACCGAAAAGGTACGGCATCGTCTTGAAGCATCGGCATACCGGGTCCTCGACGCCCGGGGCGGCAGAAAGGACCTCCAGGGAATGCTCACCTCCTATGAGGGCTCACACCAGGTACGAACGGTGGTCTTCCTGGTACCGGCGGGAGAACGTGATATCGGCGCAAAGGATTTCTCGAGAGAATGGAGAACGGAGGCAGGGAGCATTCCCGGCCTCGAGTCGATCCGGTTTACCGCGGGCGTCCTGGGTCCTCCGCAGGTCAAACCGATTTCCATCATGCTCAACCATCGCGACATGGATGTTCTCGAACGGGCCGCCACCGCGCTCGCGGGAAGACTCCCATCTTACGAGGGCACCATCGATCTTGATGATGGCTTCACCGCCGGAAAGCCTCAGCTTAATTTCACGATTCTCCCCGAAGGAAGAAGTCTGGGAATCACCGCGACGGACATGGCACGACAGCTTCGCGCTTCCTTTTACGGGGCCGAAGCGCTGAGACAGCAGCGAGGACGGGACACCATGAAGATCATGGTTCGGCTCCCCGAAGAAGAACGGGCATCGGAATACACCGTGGAAACCTTTCTGCTCCGCACACCCGAGGGGGGGGAAATTCCCCTCGAACAGGCGGCAGCCGTGAATCGGGGGTCCTCCTACACGGACATCAAGCGCACCAACGGTCGGAGAACCATCTATGTCACCGCCGACGTGTCCCTCGAAAAAACGAGTGCGGAAAAGGTCTTTGCCGCACTGGAAAAGAACGATCTTCCGGGACTTCTTGAGCGGTATCCGGGGTTGACCTACTCCACCGAGGGCGAGCGTAAGGATACGCGGGAATCCTTGGGGAGTCTCTTTTCGGGCTTTCTGGTGGCGCTGATGATCATGTACTGTATCGTGGCAATCCCCTTCCGCAGCTACCTGCAATCCTTTGTAGTTCTCTTCGCCATCCCCTTCGGTTTCGTGGGGGCCCTGATCGGTCACATCATCATGGGATTCAACCTGAGCCTGATAAGCATGTTCGGTATTGTGGCGCTTTCCGGCGTGGTGATCAACGATTCACTGGTACTCGTTCACACGGCAAACCGGATGCACGAAGAAGGCTTGGACCTGTCGGAAGCGGTTCAGAAGGCCGGAATCAGGAGGTTCCGACCGATCATCCTGACGTCGATTACCACCTTCCTCGGCCTCGCTCCCATGATTTTCGAAACATCGCTCCAGGCGCGCATCCTCATCCCCATGGCGATCAGCCTGGGATTCGGGGTACTTTTCGGCACGCTGATCACCCTTCTCCTTGTGCCGGCATTCTACATTATCGAAACGGATGTCAAGGAATTACTGGTAGAACTCTTTCATGACATCAGGCGCCTTCTCGCCGGAAAAAAATCGGAAGGCTGACGGCGGTGCGGACCCTTTCTGTGGTGGCTTCGTAAAGTCCAGCGGGGGCAGACTGTAAGACGTACCGTAAGTACGCCTCATTCCTCAGGATTTGCGCGCCTTGCATTTGAAGGTTTTTACTGTGCAATCGAATATCTGCTTTTTGCGACTGCATATTCCTTTGCATCCCTGATGTACTCCTGGAGTGCGATGTTTGCCGACACCGTCAAACCGTAATATGGGGCTGACGCGCTATGCAATCAGCCACCGGACAACGGCAAAGTAAAGGATGCCGGCCGCCAGGAGGCAGATGCAGGGCAATACCAGGGCACGGTATACTCGGCCCAGATCGGCGCCGAAATACTGGTTGGAGAGGACAAGACAGAGATGGAGCGGGGAGAGGAGGACGCCGACGAAGCCGCTGACGAGCGCAAGCATCACATAGACCTGCAGGAAAGGGCCCTCACCGGCGGAGCAGACGAGGAGAATGACGATGGGGATGGCACTCCCCACAAAGGCATAGGTGATGCCGGTAATCCCCCCTACCAGGAGAGGAAGGGCGATGACGATAAGGGGGAGGGGGACCTGAAGCGAAACGAATTCCTGACTGATCGCCGCCACGGCATGGCTGTCCTCGAGCATTCCCTTGAAGATCAGGATCCCCGCCACCATGTAGAACATCTCCAGGAGATGGCGGTCCATTACCGCCTTTTTAATCAGTGATTTCTTCATCCCGTTCTGTCCCCAGACCCAGCCGATGGCGAGGCAGAGCGCCATGATAAGACCGATTTCCTTCGCGATGGCAAGTCCGGGAAAGATTGAAGAAAGCAGCGTTCCCATGCCGAGACCGACACCGATGACCATGAGGATGGGGGTCAACTCTTTCATAAAAGGTGCCGGCCGGGCACGCTCCGTCCCCTTTTCTCCGCTTCGCGCAAGGACCGATCCCCTGATGGAGAGTGACCCCAGTGACGCGGCAACGACCGAGAGGGGACACATGAATAGTATGAACGCCCAGAGATCGAGATCGGTAAAGGCAATCGTGAGGAGGATTCCGGGATAAAGGGGCCACCAGTATTCCCATATATGGCGGTACCAGTAATTGATAAAGCTCAACTGGTCGGGACGGAGACCGCTCCTGTTTCCGAGTTCCTTCACCATCGGCGCCGAGAAGACCGCCCCGCCCGGCATGGGAAGCAACCCGATCAAGGCGGGAAAGAGGGCAAGATTCAACCGGGGGCTTCGTACAAGACCGCGGAAGGTATGTAAAAGCCGCTCCATCTGCCCTCCCAGCTCCATGCTGGTGCTGAGAACGAGAATAAGCATGACCACAGCGGCAAGGGCCAGCGTCTTGGACATGAGGGCGGAGGCGATCATGGAACACACCATGGCATGAGGCGCCATACCGAAGAAAAGGCCCACCAGCACGCCGCCCAGCAAAAAGGCATTTCCCAGCAGCATCTTGAATCTGAGAGCCCCCAGCACAATGGCAAAGACCAGGAGTATCTTCACCATGGCGGGAATCTGCAGCGGAAGTTCCATCATATCGTCATGCCCGATCCCTTCGGGAGGAAAGGTTATTCATGCCTGTTCACACACCCGTCATGCCGCCATCATTCATCGACAGGGCGAAAAGCTCACACCTTTAGTGTAGAATGAAGGCGTTGTCAAGAAATTACCCGGCGAGGCGTCGGCGAATGCGGTGCACGATCCTCCGCTCTCCCGGTCACTCCCACCATCGCCGGTGCCGCTCCGAAAAATTTTCTACAATAATCAATCACAATCGTTTATATAAGGAGCCGGTTCATTCTCACCGGGAAAAAACAAGGAGGCCCGCCGTGGAAAAATCCGTACTCTTCGATGTAAAGGACAACGTAGCACTGATCACCCTGAACCGTCCCGCAAGGCACAACGCCATCTGCCAGGACCTGCTCGTCAATCTCTATGATTATCTCGATCACGTGACGGACAACAGCGACATCAAAGTCGCCGTTATCACGGGCGCGGGCAAATCGTTCTGTTCCGGCATCGATCTGGATGTTATCGGCACGGACAATCTCTTCAACCCGAGGGGTGACGGCACCGACTTTCCCGATGTTATCGCCGCCTGCACGAAACCGGTCATCGGGGCAATCAACGGAAACGCCATCACCGGGGGACTCGAAATCGCCCTGAACTGCGATTTTCTCATCGCCTCGGAAAATGCCCGTTTTATCGATTCCCACGCGAAAGTCGGCATCCACCCGGGGTGGGGAATGACGCAACTGCTGCAGCAGGCCGTGGGACAGAGGATGGCGAAACAGTTGTCCTTTACCTGCCGACCTCTCTCGGCAGAGGAAGCCTTTCGCTGCGGACTGGTCAACGAAGTGCTCCCCCCTGAAGAACTCCTGCCCCGGGCCATGGAAATCGCCCGTGATATATGCGCCGCCAATCCCGACATCATGCCGGTCATAAAAGGATTGATAGAACGGCGGAATGCACTGCCCCACGACGAGGCCTTTCGCGCCGAGCGGGAGAGCTTCCAGGAATTCCTGAAAAAGGTGGAGCTGTTCTGAAGGAAGAGCCCCTTTTCGCTGAACTCCGCGGTTCATGATACGTCTTCCGTAAACCGAAGGCCTGCGGGAAGCACCCGGTCTCCGTTCCGTGCTACCCCCCTGAACGCCTGACTCTGTAACCCCGTTCCTCCAGGACGGCCGCCACGGTTTCCCGGTGGTCTCCTTGAATTTCGATGATACCGTTCTTGACGGTTCCCCCGCTGCCGCACCTGGTTTTAATCGCTTTCGCCAGAACCTGCAATTCACTGCGATCCGGGGGAACCCCCTTGATGAGGGTTACGCCCTTTCCCTTGCGCCCTTTTGTTTCCCGGGAGACTCGCACGATTCCATCCCCGGGCGACACCGCCTCTTTCCGCCGGCAGACACATTCAGCGACGGGCTTTCCGCAGCGGGGGCAGATTCTGCCTGCCGCCGTCGAATAGACCCTGCGGGGTCTCTTGTCTGTTGTTCCTGTCATGCAGCCGCTCCTTTACTCCTTATATACGTGTTCAGAAAAAATTTGCAATTCCCTCTTACTGTGTTAAAGCTGAAAATCATGTGACAAGGAGGAACCATGAAGAAAACCGCAGGGGTCTTTTCTCTTGTCCTTCCGATACTTTTCCTTTTCGCCTGTGATTCATTACGGCAGTCGGTCTTCGAATTTTCCATCGCGGCGGAACGCAGCCGTTCCGGCATGGTCTTGAAAACGGTTCGGACCGGCAGTCATGAGACCGCCTACCTTGAACGTGAAGGAGCGGGCGAGACTATCGTACTCCTCCACGGATTTGCCGCCGACAAAGATAACTGGGTCCGTTTTACCCGACGGATGCCGGCGGGCTATCGCATCCTGGCCATCGATCTCCCCGGCCACGGAGACAACCGCCGCGATCTTCACGGGACCTACGACATTCCCTCCATAACGGAAGGATTTGCCCGGACCATTGAGACGCTCAGGCTGGATCGCTTTCACCTGGTGGGCAACTCCATGGGCGGATACGTGGCGACGGTCTATGCCGCGCAGAATCCCGACAAGGTCCTCACCCTGGGATTGTTCGACGCTGCCGGTGTGGTGTCGCCGATACGGAGCGATCTGGAGCGGGCACTGGAGAAGGGCGAAAATCCCCTGATCGTCACATCAGAGGAATCCTTCGAAGACCTGATGGAGCTGGCATTCCATGAAGCACCCTTTATTCCCTGGCCCATCCGCACCGCAGCGGCGCAGCAGTACATCCGCCACAGCCCCTTTAATCGGAAGATGTGGAACGATATATGGGAAACTCGTCAGGATGTCACCGATCTCCTCCCCGGCCTGCACATGCCCGTCTTCGTCATCTGGGGAGACCACGACCGGATCATCCACGTATCAAGCGTGGAGGTTTATCAGCGCTACCTGCCGCAGAGTGAAACCGTCATACTGGAAGAGTGCGGACACGCCCCAATGCTCGAACGCCCCCTTGATTCGGCCATGGCCTATTCAAGGTTTCTTGAACATAACCTGTAACACCGGAACGAATCGGCTATCCCGCGGAGAATGCCTCCATGAAATCAGGGGATTCGAGTAGGCGCTGGTGCCCCCATCATAAAATCGGTTTGCAGATGATTTCATGAATACGCAGAGATTTGACATGGTTACTCGGCGCCGCCGTGGCAAGAAAGGCCGTGTCGGCACCGCCGATGGTGCCAGCCACGACAATAACCCGCTCACCGGCATCGACGCAACCTCCGTCACAGGCCATCATCAGGATCTCAAGGCATACCTTGGTCCCCTGTCCAAAGGTCCTGAGAATATTGGCCAGTGCCTGCGGAGTATTCGAGTTGTACAAATCGACGGTATGAAAGAGCATGGTCCCGAAATGGACGACATGCTTTCTTTCGCGAAGTTCCTTCACTATTTCCGCGGGGAAGGGACTCCCCTTGTCCTTGTAATTGAATTGCCAGGGCACTACGACCAACCCGATGTCCGTCCCCTCGACGGCCGCTGAAAAGGCCCGCGCCGTCTCGCCTCGCGTCGACGCGACCACAATCCTCTTCACCTTTCTCGCCTTGGCGCGCTCCAGGACCAGCCCTATGACCTCTTCCGTATTCTCCTTCCCCACGTTCTCGAAATAGACGATCTTTTCTTCCATGCCGCTGTCACCTTTCGACCCTTCTGCCGGCCGCTGCCGGAACGCGACCTGCCGGAATATTGTTTCACGCCGTCAACGCTGCGGCGGGAGGTGGAAGATATTAAATACCAGCTCCCGGGAAAAAGCATCAAAAAATTGATGTTGGGCACATTTCCCTGTACAATGGCGGCGTTTTCGCACCCCCTCGCAGGGGAGCGGTCCCTCAGCAATCAACGCCACCGGGAGATACCAGAACGGATACACAGTCGCGTCAGGACCTCAACAAACAGGTAAA
>CAYTUH010000008.1:15058-16873 GCA_964441165.1 uncultured Syntrophaceae bacterium | reverse complement strand
CACGGACAAGCTGGTTAACAGCCAGCTGCTCTACCGACTGAGCTACTGGGGAACAGTATGTTCACGCTCAAGAAGCAGTGCTTCTATCAGAAGAACGAGCGTTTTTCAACTAAAATTTAGCGGCAATCCACACAGGTCGCCAATTCACTGAAGGGAACGCCCGTTTTCCTGCTGATGAACCGCAACTGGTCTTCCGGAGCAAAGAGTTTCCCGCAGACCGAACAGGGCACCATCTTGAACACCTTGTTCCAGATGATCCGCTTGTCGCCCGTCGATTCCATCGTTACGTACCCCGTGGGACAGACCCAGGCACAGGAACCGCAGCCGATACAGGCAGCAGGATCGAAGCCGATCTGCGGTTCGTCGACATCCCGCCCTTTTCCCCGGTCAATGAAGGTAAGCGCGGAAACACCGACCACCTCACGGCAGGCTCTCACGCAGAGCCCGCAGAGAATACAGTCATGACCGTCCACGACTTCATCGGACACAGCCACGCCCAGCTTCTCCGCCATGTTCCGGACGGCAATGGTGGTGGGATGTTTGTAATAGAGCAGTTCGGCCGCCAGCCTGCGGCTTTCCTTCACATTCTCCGATTCCGTATTGATTTCCATTCCATCTTCAACCGGCGTACTGCAGGAGGCCGCAAGCTGCCATTTCCCGTTCGTCTTCACCTCTACCGTACAGAGACGACAGGCACCAAATGGGCTGAGATCACTGTGATAGCACAGCGTGGGAATTTCTATCTTGAGTTTCTGAGCATTCTCCAGAATGGTCGAGCCTTCCTCTGCCTTTACCTTACGCCCGTTTATCTTTATCGTAACCATTATGTACTGTCCCCTTACCTTTACCATTTTCTCTCTGGCGTTATTCCCACACCACAACCCGGTAACATCGCAGGCAGCGCTGCGCTTCTTCCATCGCTCGGGCAGGATCGAAAGTCCCTTCAATTTCCTTGAATCCTTCAAGGCGCGCTCCGGCTGTCATACAGTCGACTTTCTTCGCGGCTTCGCTGACCACGAAACCACGGCCCCGCTGTGCCTTCAGATCCACCTCCGCAAAGGATACCCTTTCTTCAGGCACTTTGCCCTGCAGGGAGCAGTCAATACTCCGTGCCACCTGATTTCCCATATTCAGGGCCTCGATCAGCGTCGCCGGGCCGGTCACACAATCGCCGCCGGCAAAGACCCCGGGGATGCTTGTCATATATGTATCGGGATCGGCCTTGATTGTTCCCCAGGCCGTCACGTCGATCTTTTCCTTCCCCTTCAATGCGGGAAGATCAGGCCGCTGGCCGATGGCGGCGATGACCATGTCCGTCTTGACGGTGAACTCTGACCCCTTTACGGGAACGGGTCTCCGCCGGCCGCTTTCATCGGGTGTGCCGAGTTTCATTTTTACACATTCGATACCTGTGACCGTACCATCTTTTGCCACGATCTTCACGGGAGCGGCCAGATAGGTTATCTTGATCCCCTCTTCAAGGGCACCTTCGATCTCCTCGTCGCTTGCAGGCATTTCGACCCGTGAACGGCGGTAGAGGATGGTGACGTCCTTGAATCCCAGGCGGGCGCAGCTTCGTGCACAGTCAAGGGCCACATTGCCGCCGCCCACGATCACGACCCTGTTCCGCGGGGTGATGGTCCTGCCAAGATTCAGATCCCGCAGGAGGTCGACGCCATCGACATATCCGTCGTAACCGGCATCTTCTCCCTCGACACCCATGCTGTTTCCCTGATGGGCACCGACGGCAACGAATACCGCCTTGTATCCCTGTTTCCGCTACCGCCAGCGCTCCCAGCTCTGGCTGCAGTCGAG
>CAYTUH010000008.1:0-15048 GCA_964441165.1 uncultured Syntrophaceae bacterium | reverse complement strand
CACCCGTACGTTTGATCAGGTTGATCTCGTTCTCAAGGATGTCCGTGGGCAGACGATAGTCGGGGATACCGACAGATGCCATTCCTCCCGCATGGGGCAGTGACTCGAATACGGTGACGCCATAACCCAGGGCGCGGAGATTATAGGCTGCAGCGAGGCCGGCAGGACCGGCTCCGATAACGGCGATCTTTTCATCCTTCTCTGCCACTGGTCCCTCCAGGGCACTTCCGCCTTCTTTGAGATCGGCATCGGCGGCAGCACGCTTCAACAAACGAATCGCCAGCGATTCGTCCATGTCTTTCCGCACGCAGGCATCCTCGCAGGGGTGCGTGCAGACCCGGCCGACAACGCCGGGCAGTATACAATTCCGCCGGATCAGATCGAGGGATTCCCGGAACTTGTTGTTTTTCACCAATTCGATATACCCGGGAATGTCGAGGCCTGCCGGGCAGGCGTCGATACAGGGCGCCGTGACCACCGTTGAATACTCCTTCTTCGCAACCTTCTTCTCTCCCTTGGCGAGGGCGACAAAATCCGCCTTGTAATATTTCACCGCATCAAGAACCGGGAAGAGGGCTGACTGACCGAAGCTGCACTTACTGTTAAGGGAGACCTGTTTCACGATCGTCTCCATTTCCTTCAGATCCGCCGCCGGTGCCTTCCCGCCGGCCATATGGACCAGGATGTCGGTAAGCCTGTCGATACCGATCATGCATACGGAACACTCCCCGCAGGAAATCTTCCGAATTGCACGAAGATACCCGAGGGTGAGGGAAAGGACATCGGCTTTGGCATTTCTCACCACCAGCCCGTTCCATCCCATCAGGGCAGATATCTTTGCTCCACCGGGAAGTGCAGGAATCTTGACATCCCCACCCTTGGACGACTTACCCTTTCTGTTGTCAACAATCTTGCCGTTCCAACTGCTAAATGCAAAGTCATTCATTCTCAAACCACCTTATCCTTATTATATGAGAGGATAAATATCGCTAACTCTTCTTATGTTTCAATTCCGACCAGGAATGAAGATTGTCAACTTTATCCTGCAGCTTGTTGATTTCCTGGTAAACCCCGTCCTGAATCATTTCGATTATATGCGGCGTGAGGTGACGGTACCGCCCCTGATGCTTCAGGTAATCCTCGACGGGACGCAAGTTCTCGGGTTGTATGGTGAATTTGTATTTACCATCCTCGACCTCGTAGAGGGGAAACATGCCCGTCTCAACGGCGAGCCGTCCCAGGGTAATCGTGAGATCGGAAGCCGCCCGCCATCCCGTGGGACAGACGGAAAAGCAATGAATATAGGAGGGTCCTTTCACTTCCCGCGCCTTTTTGATCTTGTTCATCAGATCGATGGGATAGCTGGGACAGGCAGTCGCCACATAGGGCACCCGGTGAGCAACCATGATCTCCGGCACATTCTTCTTCCAGGTCTTTTGCCCGTAGCTGAATTTTCCCGCCGGCGAGGTCGTGGTGGATGCACCCAGGGGGGTCCCGCTGGAACGCTGGATACCCGTATTCATATAAGCTTCATTATCAAGGCAGACAAAGAGGAGGTCATGACCCCGCTCCATGGCACCGGAAAGTGCCTGCAAACCGATATCCATGGTTCCGCCGTCACCGGCCATGGCAACGCACTTCACATACCGGTCGGGAATTCGTCCCTTTCGCCGCAATGCCTTTAATCCGGCTTCAACCCCGGAACCGACCGCAGCGGCGTTCTCAAAGGCCACATGGATCCAGGGAACGCCCCAAGCTGTGCTGGGATACATGCTCGAGACGATTTCCATACAACCCGTCGCATTGGAAATGATCGTATCTTCACCGAGGGCCTTGCAGATCAATCGAATCGCCAGCGCCTCTCCGCAACCCTGACAGGCACGGTGACCCTGACTGAAATATTCGTTCTTGTCGACTAACCTGGGGGCAAACAGTTCATAATTTGATACCCTATTCATTATTCCGTCACTCCGTAAAATTCGTATTCTTTGATGGTGCCCTTTTTATGGTCTTTGATCGCCCGTTCCATCATGGTGACAAAATCGGTGACGGCCACGTCGCGTCCGCCCAGGCCGATGATATAGTCGCAAATCATCGGGCGATCCTTTTCGTGATAGAGTGCTGACTTGATTTCCGAGAACACCGGCCCGCCCGGTCCGCCAAAGGATACGGCACGATCCGTCACGATAAGCAGTTTGGCCTTCTTCACCGCATCCTTGAACTCTTCAAAGGGGAAGGGCCTCCAGAGACGGATCTTGACCAGTCCCACCGGTACACCCTTGTCTCTCAGTTCGTCCACGGCGATCTCGGCCGTCTCCCCCATGGAACCCATGGTAATGAGCAATACCTCGGCATCATCAGCGCGGTGCGTCTCGATGGGCCGGTACCGGCGACCGAATATCTTCTCCCACTCATCCCATACCTCGATAATCGCCTTCTTTGAATTTTTCAGGACCTCGTCCTTTACCTTCATGATTTCTTGAAAGATATCGGACATGGCAAAGGCTCCCATGGTCACTACCTTGTCGGGATGAAGCGTCGCGTAGGGCTTCCGTGCCCGGGGCAGGAACTTGTCCACTTCCTTCTGGTCGGGAAATTCAATCGGTTCCACCATGTGCGTCAATTGAAAACCGTCGATATTGACCGCCACGGGAAGCATGACATCCTCGCGTTCTGCAATCTTGAAGGACTGGATGGACATGTCGACGGCCTCCTGGCCGTTTTCCGTAAACATGACGATCCATCCGGCGTCCCGTTGCGGCATGATATCAGAATGATCATTCAGAATGTTGAGGGGGCCGGAAACGGCCCGGTTTGCGACGGCGATGCAGATGGGAAGGCGCATGGCCGATACGATGGGAAGTATTTCATGCATCAGCATGAGCCCCTGTGAACTGGTTGCCGTATATGCCCGCGCACCCGTCCCTGAGGCACCCATTACCGCACTGATTGCCGAGTGCTCTGATTCCACCGTAATATATTCCGTATCGGTTCTTCCGTCAGCGACGATATCGGACAAATGTTCCGCAATGTGTGATTGAGGAGTAATCGGATAACACGCGGCAACATCGACGTTGCACATCCCGACCGCTTCGGCGGTGGCAATTGCTACTTCCATACCAACTCGCTTTGCCATTTTATTCCTCCTCCATCGATATTGCTTTCGGCCAGCATTCATGCGCGCAGATTCCGCAGCCTTTGCAATAATTCAGATCTGCTTCGAAGAAACCTTCATCGTTTTGCGAAATGCATCCCTCGGGACAGAAAATATAGCAGACACCACATTTGATGCATCTCACATTATTCCATACGGGGCGCCTGGCTTTCCAGCTTCCGGTATGATATCCCCTGGCACTGCACGGCTCAAACACCATAGCCCCTACGTTTACTTCGTGCCATGCTTCAGGCCACTTCTTCTCTTTCTTCATAGGAATTAACCTCAAGATTCTTTTATGCAGTTTTCGAAAATTTCAGTTCTTTGTACGCCCGTTTCAATGCGTTGATATTACGCTCCGCCAGCCTTCCGAATCGCTCCTTCAAGGGCGCTTCAACCGATTTCAGCTTCACCGGTTCCACCGCTTTGATGACGGCCCCCAACATGGTTGTGTTGGTGATCGGAACCTTCAATTCTTCCCAGGCAATCTTGGTGGCGTCAACCGTCGCAACCCTGCCCTTGAATTTGAGTTCCTTTTTCACCTCATCCGGTGACTTGGGCGTGTTTACAATCAAAGTGCCTTCCGGTTTCAGACCGTCGGCCACGTTCACCAGGCCGATCAGGCCCGGGTCGAGGACGATTACGACGTCCGGTTCGTAAATGCCGGACCGCACCTTTATCTGCTTATCATCAATCCGAGTAAACGCGGCAACCGGCGCACCCCTTCTTTCGGGACCGAAACTCGGAAACCCCTGTGCATACTTGCCTTCCTCAATAGCCGCCAGTGCCAGCATCTCTACCGATGTAACAGCGCCCTGACCGCCTCTTCCGTGCCACCTGATTTCGATCATAAGGAAAAACTCCTCAATTTAAAAAAATTATTAATCTAAAGCGAAGCAAGTTTAGTAATATACTTGGTGGTAACTGTCAATCCCTTATTTAAAATTTTTTTGTCAATATCTCTTTCAAAAAAAATATGTTTTGTAACAGGACCCTCGTGTTTCGCCTCTTCGTACAGAATCTTCACTCCCTCGTCGTCTCTGACAATCAGCAGGAGGTCATCTCCCCGGTGCATTACTCCGGCCGCCTCCCATCCATTGCCATCTGGATGAGCTGCACGGTATGGATGGTCCTGACATTATTTTTGGCCACATGAGCGCCGATCGTAATATTACACCCGGGGCAACCCGTAGCCACGAACCCGGCACCCGTCCTAAGCACATTTTTCACCTTGCGATCGGTGATACGCGCGGACATCTCGCCATATTCTATCTGATATTCACCGCCGCCGCCGCAACATCTGTTCGCCTCCGCCATCTCGACAAACTCAATATTGGGAAGGAGTTTTAACAGGTGGCGCGGCTGCACACCAACACCCTGTCCCTTAATAAGATGGCAGGGATCATGATAGGTAACCCTGACCTTCTCATATTCGGCAGGCGGAAAATCGGGCAGCCAGTCCCGATGGGCATCGATAAATTCCGAGACATCCCTCGTTATTGAGGCGAGCTGCTCGGCATTCTTCACCAGATCGTCATCCACCGCTTCTCCCAGGTCACGGAGCTCCTTCAGGATATGCACGTATTCATTGCGAAGAGCAGAACCGCAGGTGGCGCAGTCAACGATAACCGCATCCACACCGTCCCTGGAAAACATCTCAACGACCTCTTTTATGCAGGAAAGAGCCGTTGTGCGATCTCCCGAGAGAAATATCGGCAGGCCGCAACAGGACTGTTTTTTGGGAATCTCAACCTGCACCCCCATGCGGGTCAGGACAGAGACAACGGCCTTTCCCACATCGCCAAAGACATAGTTGGTGGCACAGCCATGGAAATAGAGGACACGGGCATTCATTGTGCCCACCGGTTTCACAATCTCCGGAAATACGTCGTTGAAGGGTTTCGGATTCATCGGTGGAATTCCCTCTACGGGAAGATTTCCAACCTTCATCCTGCTCTCTATCCATGGACCGCCGAATATCTTCCGCACCCATTTCCCGAACCATGCCGAGGTGGACATCAGCCACCCATTGGCAAGGACCTGGAAGAATAATTTCTTCGTAAAACCCAGTCCGTACCGCTCCGCGGCACGCCAGCGCAGGCCGGAAAACAGAGCATCCTGGCGCACACCGCTGGGACAGGCCGCCACACAGGACCCACAGAGAAGACATGACGAAAAGAGGATGTCGTTCATATGTTCAGTGATTTCAATATTGTTTTCTATGACATGCTTGGCCAGTTGAACCTTGCCGCGCGGACTGTGGGATTCCAGAAGCATTTCCCTGTACACCGGGCAGGCATCAAGACAGAGTCCACATTTTGCGCAATGATAGACATGCTCGCTCGTGTCATCGCTTAATAAAGGCCTATTGCTATTCATTATAGTCACAACTTTCTCATTCATCTAACCCAGGCAGACCCGGTTATTCGATAAATTTTCCGGGATTCAATATCCCCTTCGGATCCAGGACGGACTTGACTTCCGCCATAAGTCTCCTGGCATCGTCGTTCATTATGAGCGGCAGAAAGGGTTTCTTCGATATACCGATACCATGTTCCCCAGAAAGTGTTCCGCCAAGCTCGACGGCAAGCTGAAATATTTCGGAAACGGCCTTCTCCACCCTCTCCCACTCCTCTTTGTCTCGCTTATCGGTCACTATCATCGGATGAGTATTACCGTCACCGGCATGGGCCATAACACCTATGGTGAGATTGTATTTTTCCCCGATCTCGACAGTTCCCTTGATCATTGCCGGCAGGTTGCTGACCGGTACCGTGACATCCTCCAGGACACAGGTGGGCCTCTTTCTGGACATGACGCCGAAGGCGCTCCGACGGCCGAGCCACAATTTATCCTCTTCCTCGACCGATTCGGCCACCTGTATTGCAGAAGATCCCTCATCCTTGCAGATCTTCGTGATCGTTTCCACCTGCTGTCTGCAGGTCACCTCCTCGCCATCAACCATTATCAGCAGAGTCCCCTCAACATCCCTGGGCAATCCGATATGGGCCGAATCTTCGATCATGTTCACGACCACCTTGTCCATGAGCTCCAGTGCCACCGGGACGATACCCGCCCCGATGATGCGGGCAACCGTTCTGCTTGCCGCGTCAAGCTGCGGGAAAAACGCCTGGATACTCTGCTGAAACGACGGCAGGGGAAGCAATTTTACCGTAATCTCCGTTACAATCCCCAGGCATCCCTCGGATCCCGTAAAGAGTGATATGAGGTCTATTCCCGTAACATTTTTTGCGGTAATACCACCGGCATTGATGATTCTGCCATCGGCCAGCACGGCCTTGAGCCCCAGTATCCAGTCTCTCGTCACACCATATTTGACGCCACGGGGGCCACCCGCGTTTTCGCCGACGTTTCCCCCAAGGGTACTCACCGACCAGGAAGCGGGGTCGGGGGGATAAAAAAGTCCTGCTTCCTTGACCTTGTTCTGCAGATCCAGATTGGTATGTCCGGCTTCGACGATGGCGTATCTGTCTTCTTTGCTGAGCTTGATGAGCCTGTTCATACGCGTCAATACCAGCACCACTCCGCCCTTCAGGGGTACGGTTCCACCACTGAGATTCGTTCCCGCCCCGCGGGGAATTACCGGGATTGCCTCTTCGTTGGCCACTTTCATTATCGCCGAGACTTGTTCCGTGCTTTTCGGCAGCAAAACAGCGTCCGGCATCGCCTCGGCTACAGAGGAATCGTAGGAATAGCTTGTCAAATCCTCAACAGAATCAAGATAGGATTCTTCACCCACTATGCCACGAAATTTCTTTTTTGTTTCTTCTCCTAACATTGATACTGCTCCTTTAGTTTCGGCTATCGTATCGTTTAATTTCTGATATTCTCAGCCAGCATATCGGCTAAATGTTTCATTTTCTTGCCAGGGGCCTGCTGGTCGATACCCCCCTGGATCTGAACCATGCATCCCGAACATGCACAGGCAACAATCTCGGCCCCTGTCTCCTTGATGTTTTCCATCTTCTCCGTAATCATGGGAATTGAGAGATTGCTGTGCTTGACACCGAAAGAGCCTGACATGCCACAACATTTGTCCGCATCTTTCATCTCCACGAATTCATAGCCCTCAAGAGATTCTATGAGTTTCCGGGGTTCTTCATGGATGTGCAGCACACGCTTCAGGTGACACGAATCATGGTACGTGACCTTTACCGCATCGGCTTTTTTGACTGCTTTTTCCAGCCGGCCCGTCTTTTCATATTCACGGGCAACGAAGGAACAAAACTCTTCCATTTTGTCCGCCATCTTTTTTGCCCGTACCTTCGATTCAGGATCATCATCAAACAGATGGGGGTACTCGCGGATTTGTTCGACACCCGTGGGACAGGCGCAGATGATGACGTCGACATCGAGATCTTCGAATGCCGCGATGTTGTTCATCGCGAGCTTCTTTGTATATTCGACATCTCCGGTAGCCGAAACCGGCTTTCCGCAACACCCCTGCCCCTCAGGGTACACAACCTCCATATTGAGGTCCTGAATAACCTTGATTACGTTCTCTCCGGTTTCCGGGAAAACAAAGTCCATTGTGCAGCCGCTGAAAAAACCAACACGTTTTATGGGCTTCTCAATCTTTTTTATTACTTCACCAGTACGATCACGAAGCGGCACATCCGCAATAGACGGAAGGCTGCGGTCTTTGGTCATGCCGGCGAGGAAGAGAGGCAGATGACGCACCAGCCCTTTCGACGTGAAAGGTGTCTGGGCGACAGAAGCCGCGCGTAAAAGGCTGTGAAATAATCTCCTTTTTGTCATGACATTGAATATCTTATCCATCACAAAGGGCAGGCCGTGTTCTTTGACAAACCGTTGCCGAAGTTCTTCTATGAGGCCAGGGATATCGATCTTCCCCGGGCATACCGTGGTGCACCTGCGGCAACCTATACACAACTCGTTAAACTGTTCAAATTCTTCCATGCCACTCAGGAAGGATGTAAGTATGGCACCGATACCCCCCGCGTAAGTGTGCCCACCATAGACATGTCCGCCTACCAGGGCATATACCGGACATACATTCAGACAGGAGGCACAGCGTACACACTGGTAGATCTCTTTCAGCCTGTCGTCGTGCGCGGCACCAAGCCGACCATTATCCAGCAGTATATAGTGTATCTCCTTCTGTTTTTCTACCCATCTGCCATCTTCTTTGACCATTACCGGCGTAGGTCCGCCAATCATACTCATATAGCTGCTCATGAGCTGGGCTGTAGCCCCCCGAGGGAGAAGTCGCAGGATGGGCAGTGCATCCTTTATCGCAGGAATGAGTTTTTCATATCCGATTATCACAACATGAATGGGCGGAAGCGTGGTGACAAGCCGTCCGTTGCCTTCGTTTGTAACAAGGCCAATAGATCCGTTTTCCGCTATACCAAAGTTGGCGCCTGTGATACCCATGTCGGCCTGCAGAAATTCTTTACGCAAATTCACCCGCGCGGTTTGAACCATAAATGCGATATCAGGCTCTACCGACTCATCCAGTTCCCGTGAGAAATATTCAGACACCTGGTAGCGATTCAGATGTATGGCAGGCATCACCATGTGAGAGGGTTTATGCCCGGCCAGAGAAATGATCCATTCGCCGAGATCCGTCTCTTTTACCGACAATCCGGCTTTTTCAAGAAATGGGCTGAGGTCTACCTCTTCTGATGCCATCGACTTTGATTTGACAATCCGTTTAACACCTTTTTCCATGCACAGATTCAGCACATAATTTCTGAGTTCGTTCCCATCGGCAGCCCGGAATACCTTGATGCCCTTCTTGATTGCCTCCGCTTCAAACGTGTCGGCCACCTCTTCAATATGCGCCACAGTCTCCCTCTTCATGTCACGTAAAGATTCCCGCAGTGCATCAACGTCCTCAATATTCTCCAGCGCCTTCTCCCGTGCGACAGGGTATTCCTTGGCAAAGCGTTTCAGAGCGTCACGCAAGATATTATCGTTCAGTTTTTCGTCTATCTCTTTTTTGATATTGCGTTTTCGCGCCTCCATCATGCCACCTCTTCATCAACAGCAACCACTACAAACCGTATGGGACCGTGCACCCCAATGGTCAATACCCGCTCGATGTCGGCAGTGCGGCTGGGTCCGGTTATAAATGACATGTAACCACGAGCAAATGATCCGGAAATGACATCAAGGGCATCGTTGATCCCCGGCACAATATTGCTGCTGTTCAGAAGGGCCACGTGCATCGGAGGCAGACTGGATACCAGACGGTCCTCAATCGCGTAGGCGTCCTGACAGACACTTCCTGTTTCCGCTATTCCAAATTCGACACTTGAAATACCCATGTCTGCAGTCTCAACGTGTTCTCGTATCTCACCGGGGTCTGAATAAACCGCTACACCCGCTGATTTTAATGCACTGACAATGCCCGCAGCCTGCTGTAGAGAACCATTCGCCACTACAACTTTTTCGGCGTTTACCGATTCGGCCAGATTGGCAATAACGGAACACGCCTCCACGACAGTCCTGACACGGAAGACTTCGGCGGCAACATTTCTGGCTCGTAGCTCAAATTCCTCATACAGGTGACTGCCGGATTTACCGGTAGGAAGTTTATCCTGCCAGTTATCGCAGATTCGTTTCACGACTTTCTATCCTCCACGCCATTAAACATATGATCAATAGCCACTTCACACATGTACAACGCTTTATTCCATATTCTATCTACAAAGGGCTATCTTCCACCGGCATGATGTGTAAGGTCTGATATGTTTTGAACTCAGAAAAGGGCTTCGGCTTTCCAAAGGAAAGCCGAAGCCGGATAACCTTTGGTCCAAATTATTTTGCGGAAAGCAGGAATAGATTCAGCGGGTCTTGATATCCAAAAACATAAATGACTATCAAACCTATAAGTCCTACCATCGTGCAATACCATATTGTCGGAATGATGGTACGACGCAGGGTCATACCCTCCTCCCCCAGCAGTCCAACAGTAGCGGAAGCGGCTACAACATTGTGGATACAGAACATGTTACCAGCAGCAGCGCCTATGGCCTGCAACGCCACTACTATGGAGCCACTGATGGCCAGGTTTTCCGCCACACCATGCTGGAAGAGGCTGAACATCAGATTGCTGACGGTATTGCTTCCGGCGATAAACGCACCCAACCCACCGATAAATGGCGCAAAGAATGGCCACACATGACCAACATTGGCCGCAACCCACTGGGCCATGGCCAGGGGCATACTGACGTATCCTCCCGCATTTATGCCCGAATTGATGTAAACACGCACCATGGGAATAGTAAAGATCAACACAAAGCCTGCTCCCAGCAGAATCGAGCTGGATTCCTTAACGGCCGCTCCCAGTTCCTTCGCAGACATCCTGTGCAGGAAATAGGTGATAATTACAACGAGACAGAGAATTGCTCCTGGCAGGTATAACGGGGCACTGGACCCGGTAATACCGGTGCCGAAAATGTCCGCCCACTTAATGGTAAAACTCTTAAGAAAGCTGCCGATAGGCAGTTGGCGCAGTCGGGTAAGCACCAGAATAACCGCGACAAGGACATAAGGAGTCCAGGCCAGCCAAAGCTTCATCGGTTTTTTGTCGATGAGCGAATCAAGACTGATTTCCATTTTGCTGATCCAGCTTTTGTCCCATCCCTCGCGGGGTGCGAAGTCCCACGAATCCTTCGGAACCAGGAATCGTTTTTTGGCCGCGATGGTCATGATGGACAGTCCGATAAGAGCGCCTATCAGAGATGGAAATTCAGGCCCAAGGAAAACTCCGGTAAGCGCGTAGGGAATGGTAAAGGCCAATCCTCCAAGAATCGCAAACGGGGCAATGGACAGACCTTCAGACCATGATTTATTTTTCCCGAAAAATCTCGTCATCATAATCACCATAAACAGGGGGATAAAGGTACCGATACATGCATGGATTAAGGCACACTGCGAGGTAATCAGCTGAAGGTACTGACCGAAGTTCATCCCGGCATCGGACAACTGGGCAGTAAGTTGCGGGTTTTCGAGTCCGCCTTTTACGCCAATCAGAATCGGGGTTCCCACCGCACCGAAGGTAACCGGCGTGCTCTGGATCATCATACCGATCATGACGGCGCACAGCGCGGGGAATCCAATGGCCACCATCAGCGGGGCGGCTATAGCGGCCGGTGTTCCAAACCCTGAGGCCCCTTCAATAAAGGCGCCAAAAAGCCATGCGATCAGCACTACCTGGACCCTGCGGTCCGGGCTTATGGCTGAGAAGCCCGATCGGATGGCAGAAATGGCACCGGAATGTTTCAGGGTGTTGAGCACCAGAATTGCGCCAAAGATAATAAACAGAATATTGGCTGTAATAAACAATCCCTGAATGGTCGAGGCAGCGACACGTACACCCGGGACCTTCCAGAATGCTATGGCTATGACGACAGCTACTACATACACAATCGGCATGGCCTTTTTTGCGGGCCAGCGAAATCCAACCAGCAACACTGCCGCAGTCAAAATCGGCATCACTGCGAGAAAAGACTGTAATCCGAGACTCATACTATCCTCCTTGAAGTTTATTGGCACTCATGGTTTTTGGTCGTACCACCTCCTATTACAATGTTTTTTTGAAGTCAAGAAAAAAATGGCAGGGGGGTGCAGAATATCCGTTTCTTTTTCTAATTATTTGCTTTTATTGAACATAAGTTCTCAGTTCGTGATTGACTTCACTACGTTTATGTGGTAAAAGTTATAAGCTATTGTTTGTTGGTACGACCAGTGAACATTGTAGTTGAGTGAGCACGCCGGGCAAAATATATTCACAGGTAAGACATCCTATTGAAACACCAAGGAAGGAGGACTATCAGATCATGAAGTTATCTCCAATCAAACCCAAACGAATTTCTGATCAGATTTTTGATCAGTTCCGGGAGCTTATCCTGCGTGGTAAGCTGCGTCCTGGTGAGCGAATCATGTCGGAACGAGAACTTGCCGCGGCCTTCAACGTCAGTCGCACTTCGGTAAGGGAGGCGATCAACAGACTCACTGCAATGGGATTCATCGAACAACGGCAGGGACGTGGCACCTTTGTCTGTTTTCCGGCACTCGAGGAAAAAAATGCTCTAATCGTTGCAATGAAAGGGGAAAGTATATCCCTCGAAGATCTGCTCGAGGCACGGATAGGACTTGAATGTAACGCAGCCTATCTCGCCGCTGAAAGAGCGACTGAACAAGATATTTCCCTCATGGAACAAAGCATGAAGACACTGGAGAATGCAACTAAAAGGGGGGTCACGAATGCGGAAGCAGACACGTCATTCCATATGGCAATCGCATATGCCACGAAAAATTTGGTGCATATTCAGATCATGAGGAATTTATACGACTACCTTTCGATTGGCATTAAGGAAAATCAATACCACCTGTTCGAAGGCACCAATGCGATGGAAGAAATCGACAAACAGCACGCCCAGATTGTCGATCTGATAAAAACGCATGATAAGGAGCATGCGTTTCAGGCGATGTTCAGTCATCTCCGATTTGTCCTGGACTTTGTTAGGGAGAAAAAGGGCGCTGCATAGCATCTCGTCGATAGTGACAGCCTACTGTGATGTTTGTGGTGAAACCATACCGTGGCGAGTCACGGCATTTTCGTAGAGGTCCCCCCCCTTCGAATCATTTATCACCACAAGCGGGAATTCAGCAACCTCAAGCTGCATCATTGCTTCGGGACCCAGATCTTTATAGGCAATGATTTCAACTTCTTTCACACAACGGGACAAGAGGGCCGCAATGCCGCCCATCGCTCCGAAATAGACGGCTCCGTATCGGCGTATGGCCTCTCGTACTTCTGAAGATCGTTTTCCCTTCCCGATCATTCCCCGGAGTCCCGCTTTCAGTAACGCGGGAGTGTAGGCATCCATTCGGCTGCTGGTGGTGGGCCCCACAGACCCGATGACTCGTCCGGGAGGCGCCGGTGTGGGGGCCGCGTAAAAAATGACGGCATTTTCAAGATCGACGGGCAGTGCCTCTCCCCGTTGAAGGGCTTCAAACAGCCGCCTGTGCGCCACATCTCTTCCCGTAAATACGGTCCCGCTCAGGAGTACCGTATCACCGGCAGAGAGGTTTCTGCAGGTTTCAATGGTAAGGGGGGTATCTATTTGAATAATATGTCTTTCCATGGGATCAGGCTATGACTTTCAAGTTTGCAAGTTTAAAATTTCAAGTGGTCCCCCCTCGGGGGAATGCAGGTTTTCCGCTGTCTCTTCATAACTGCTGACTGATGAAAGTTTACAGGATTTGTTCCCGGTGCCGTGCCACGTGACACTGGATGTTGACCGTCACCGGAAGGCTCGCGATATGACAGGGCATCATTTCCACATGAACCGCCAGAGCGGTGGTATTCCCTCCGTATCCCTGCGGACCGATTCCAAGCCTGTTGATTTCTTCCAGTAGCTCCTCTTCCATCAGGGCAAGACGGCCATCGCCGGAATGACGCTGTCCCACAGGTCTCATAAGCGCTTTTTTTGCAAGAATCCCCGATTGTTCAATAGAGCCCCCTATACCCACGCCCACAATGACAGGCGGGCACGGATTGGGACCCGCATCGGCTACTTTTGAAATCACATACTTTTTAATGCCCTCAATACCCTGCGAAGGCATGAGCATGACCGTTCCACTCATGTTCTCGCTTCCTCCGCCCTTGGGCATTGCCACTATACGGATCCGGTCTCCCTCGACGATATCCGTATGGATCACGGCGGGGGTATTATCACCTGTATTGTTTCTCGTCAGCGGATCACAAACGGACTTTCTCAAGTAGCCATCACTATACGCCTGGCGCACACCCTCCTGAATCGACGCATAGAGATTGCCGCCGGTTACATGCACATCCTGTCCCAGTTCAACAAAGACAACCGCGAGGCCGGTGTCCTGGCAGAGCGGCATATGCTCCTCTCCTGCAATGCATACATTTTCGAGGATTTTTTCGAGGGCTTCTTTTGCCAGATGAGAAGATTCCGATTCAGCGGCATCTTTCACCGCACCCACCACATCATCACCAAGATGCAAATTCGCTTCAATAAAGAGATTCCTGACCGTTTTCGTAATACGTTCGCAGGGCACTTGCCGCAGCTTGTTCATCAGTCGTTTTATGCCCCCCGGCGAAATTCCATGGCCTTTGCCATGGTCATTTTGTCGACATATTTCAGGTCTCCCCCCACGGGAATGCCGAGACCAATCCGTGAAATCACCACATCATGGTCCTGAAGGAGCCTGGTAATAAGGAGCGCCGTCGTTTCACCCTGTACACTCGGGTTTGTCGCAAGGATCACTTCTTTTACGTTATTCCGTGATACCCTGTCCACCAGTTCTTTCAGTCTCAGATTATCCGGTCCGATACCGTCCGCCGGCGAAAGCACGCCGTGAAGAATGTGATAGGTGCCTTTGAAACTTCCACTCTCCTCGATGGCAACGAGGGAATCAGGGTCTTCCACCACACAGATCACCTCGGAATTCCGTTCGGGATCGGAACATATGTCGCAGAGTTCCTTCTCGGCCAGATTGAAGCAACAGGAACAAAGCCTGATCTTGTGTTTCACTTCCATGATGCTCTCGGCCAGTCGCGCAGCATCTTCTTCCGACGACCGGAGCACAAAGGTGGCAAGGCGCGTCGCCGTTTTTTCCCCGATTCCCGGGAACCTGCTCAGTTCCTGGATAAGCCGCCGTATGGGCGCAGCATAACCGGTCATAGACTCTTCAACCTTTCATGGGTCGTCCGAAAGAACCGGGCGCCCCGCTACTCTTACAGGGATAATCCCGGAATATTAAGACCGCCCGTTATCTTTGCCATTTCTTCCTGGGCCATATCCTGCGCTTTTCTGATACCTTCGTTCACGGCAGCCGCAATCAGGTCCTGCAGCATTTCGATATCT
>CAYTUH010000007.1:16702-17398 GCA_964441165.1 uncultured Syntrophaceae bacterium | reverse complement strand
TGGTCCAGCGACGGCACTGTTGGCTTGACTCTTCAATTACCCTCAACTATTGATGCGGGAGGAAAGGTGGTATCATGTCGAAAGTGGCGGTCGTCACATGCACAAGCTACGAATATGCTGATGTAAAAAGGGCCGTCGAACGAGGGATGACCCTCCTGGGGGGCACAGACCGTTTCGTCCGGAGGGGAGAACATCTCCTCTTGAAACCGAATCTTCTCTCGGCAGCCGCCCCGGAAAGATGTGTCACCACACACCCCTCCGTTTTCAAGGCCGTAGCGGAAATCCTGCTTTCCGCGGGGGGGTTGCTCTCTTATGGCGACTCACCGGCCTTCGGCAGCATGCAATCGGCGGCACGAAAAACCGGGATAGCCCGGGCGGCGCAAGAGTTCGACATCAAACCTGCCAACTTCAAGACCGGCGTGAACATCTTCTTCGAAGAGGGAACACAAAACCGCAAATTCGTTGTCGTAAGGGATGTGCTCAGGGCCGACGGCATCGTCAGCATACCAAAATTCAAGACTCACGGCCTCGAACGAATAACGGGCTGCATCAAAAATCAGTTCGGATGCATTCCCGGGGTTCTGAAGGGCGAATACCATGTCAAGATTCCCGATGCCAACGACTTCGGGAAAATGCTCGTCGACCTGAACCGCCTGGTGCATCCACGGCTCTATGTCCTTGATGCCATCCGGGCCA
>CAYTUH010000007.1:0-16692 GCA_964441165.1 uncultured Syntrophaceae bacterium | reverse complement strand
GAGGGCAATGGCCCCAACAGCGGCACGCCGCGGCAGATGAACATGCTCCTCCTTTCCGATGACCCCGTTGCACTCGATGCGACGGCATGCAGAACAATAACCCTGAACCCGGAATACGTCCCCACTATCCGTTACGGAAGCGAATGCGGCATGGGAACGTACGATGAAAAGGACATTGAACTGGTGGGCGACCCCCTCGATGAGTTCATCACGGAAGACTTCGACGTGGATCGAACGCCTGTCAAGGCATACAGAGCAACGGGCCTTACCCGTTTTGTCTCCAACACCATCGTGCCGAAGCCGGTTATCGTAAAAGAACAGTGCGTCAGGTGCGGCGTCTGCATCGAAATGTGCCCCGCCAGACCGAAAGCGCTCCACTGGATTGACGGCGGTCACTCACAACCGCCTGCCTATAACTACCGTAAATGCATACGATGCTATTGCTGCCAGGAGGTGTGTCCCGAAAGTGCCATCACCCTCAGGGTGCCGCTGATGCGCAGCGTGCTCGGCCCCTTGTTCACATAGCACCGACGGACAGAGCACGCTGAAGGGCAGCCACCGATACGCAGACAATGGGGAAACTGAGACCTCAGCGTAACCCTAAATCCCGCACAATCATCACAGGGAAGAAATCGGAACGAAAGGATCTGCCCTGGGACAGAAAAATCACGTTTATGGAGGAAGTAATGGAAATCAGCGTTCTGGGAATTTCGGGAAGCTCCGTAAAGCACGGCAATGTACAGACATTCCTGCACCACATGGTGGAAAGCGTCGGGGAAACCGTGAGCCGCCGGGAAATTGTCTCGCTGGCGGAATATGACATGGGTGATTGCATACATTGCAACTTCTGCCTGAAAAAACAGAAACCCGACCGGTACTGTTCCCTCGATGACGGGGCGCAGGAACTTTTCAGGAAGATTGAGGCGGCCGACATCATCATCCTGGCAAGCCCCGTCTATTTCATGCGGACGAGCGCCCTCATGGCCGCGCTGATCGATCGTCTCAGGGTCTTTGTATTCGGTAACGAAGCGGGGGGGAAACTGAAAAACAAGATCGGCGTCAGCGCCGCCGTGGCCTGGGCGCGGCATGGGGGCCTCGAAACCACCCATCTCACCCATATCCATGCCTTCATGGCCCTCGAAATGATTCCCGTCAGCGTGCACCATTGCATCAGCCCCCTTGGCGCTTCGGCCGTGTCCACCCGGGACGGGCTGGGTCTCTTTGAAAAGGACATCAGACTCGGTGTGGAACTGGATCAGGGAGGACTTCATTCGGGCAGGGCCATGATGGCCCGTGCCGTTGAACTTTGCGAACTCATCAGGGGAGGATCCTCATGCTGAATGGATTGAAGGTATGGCTTGCCGCCGTCAGAATTATCGTTGCAACCCTCCTGATGATACTTTTACCCCCGTGCGCCGGTGCCGGGCAATGGACAAAAGTCGATGCGGAAACGCTTCGTTTTGAGGGTTACATTGAAACGAGTGATATCGACGGATTTAATAATCTCATCGATGACGGCATAACCACGATTATCGTGACAAGCGGCGGCGGAGACACCCTTGCCGCCCTCCCGATCGCCGAGACGATCCAGCGCCGGCAACTGGATATCATCGTCGAGGGCATCTGTGCATCGTCCTGTGCCGATTATTTCTTCATCGCCGCCCACGAGAAAACGGTCCTGCCGGGCAGTCTCGTCATGTGGCACGGAGGTCTCATCTCGACACTGCGCCACGAGTCCCGCGAGATGCGTGATTACATGCGCAGAGCAGGAATGGAGCCGGAACAGATTGAAGGGCAGTTACAAACCTGGAGGGAGGGTGCCGCCCGGGAAGGGGCACTCTACCAGAAAGCGGGGGTTGATATGGCCCTTCTGGACTATTCAACGGTCGCCACGGAGAGAACCTACGACTTCTGGGCACCGCCGCCTGACACACTGAAAAGACTGGGTGTCGGCAACATCACCTCCTTCTGGTATCCCGCCTCGGACCACGAATTGAACGAACTGGCAAACAGGCTTCGGAACGAATATTACCGGCGATTCATGAACAAGACGGCACCTCCTCTCACCATACTGGGAGGTGCTCCCTGCCTTCCCCATCCATGACGAAAGCCCTGGTTCGCGGATATCTCCGTCACCCGGGCCGGGTCACGAAACCATCGCTTTTCCTTGACACGACCTTTCGTCATGGGGTAGGTTCGCTTCTTCATTCCTGAAGGGAGGAACAATCCATGGGCCTCACGAAAGGCACCATCACATTCACCCGGTATCGCGTCGAGGGGAATCAACCCGACAATTTTCCCGATTTCGTGGACAGGCAGATCAAACTTTTTTCCTTTAAGGAAACCGTTGCGCTCCGTGAAAAAGCAACGGGGTGGACAAGTCTCGACAATGTCCTGGACACAAACTTCGAATACGCCAACTACTCGCTGGGAAACTACATCGTCTTCTCCTTCAGAATCGACCGCGCCGTCATTCCCGCCGCACTCCTGAAACTGAAAGTCCTCGAGGCGGAACGGCGGTATATGGCCGAGCAGAAAAAAGAAAAGCTCTATCGGGAAGAACGCAACAATATCAAGGAAAGCGTACGCCGGAACCTCCTCGAGAAAGTTGACACCGTCCCCTCTTCCTACGATGTCTGCTGGTGCCCCCAGGAAAACTGGCTCATCTTCGGCTCGCTCGCAGAAAAAATCACCATCGACTTTGAAGAGCTCTTCAAACGCTCCTTCAATCTGAAACCGCTTTCCTATACCCCCTGGGAAGAAAAGAAGACCGGCGGCACGCCGGCACCACCTTTACAGGAAGCGCCCCCGGATAGTGCATCGGGGTTACTCTCCCTGCCGGGACGGGATTTTCTTACCTGGCTCTGGTTCAAGAGCGAAGAGCGCAACGGGACCATCATGATACCCGGCATCGGTGACATGGAACTCATTTTCCTGCAGCGCCTTGTCCTTGAATCGGGAGAGGGAGAATATGCGGAAACAGTTGTCTGCAGGGGCCTGCACGCCGACCTCAGTGAGGGCAAGACGGCACTTCGCAAGGAAAAGAAAATCAAGGAGGCACGGCTGCGGCTCACCATCGGAAACGACCAGATGGAATTCACCTTCAAGGCCGACAGATTCCAGTTTCAATCCCTGAAAATACTCGCCGACTTTACGGGGGATGAAGCAAACGAAGAAGACAAAGAAGGACGAATGCTTGAAAGGATCTATTATATCGAACGAGCCGTCACCACGATGGAAAAGCTCTTTGCCCTCTTTCTTGAAAGGCGTCTCTCCCCACGCTGGGAGCATGAGGAGATACCGAAGATCAAGACGTGGATCAGTCATTAAGCTCGTCGTGCCTGCGGCAGATGACGGGATATCGTACGTCCATCCTCACCGGCAACGAGGCTTCGAAATGACCCGTCATGATCTCTTCGACATGAATCGACGATTGTCATCCTCAAAAATCAAAAAAATCACCTTCAGACATTGACAACAAAATAAATCGTGATATTGTTTCACGCCATGACAGCGCGCAAAAAGGAAACCGATTTCAACGAATACTTCGACGCCCTGTGGGATTGTGCCCAGTCTCGCGAAATGAGCAAGGGCCAGTTCATGAAAATATCGGGTCTCTCGGCACAGCGTTTCAGCGAATTTTCCCAGCGGTCAAGAAATATCACCGGGGAATATTTCATAAAGATGCTTGCAGGGCTGGAGCTCACCTACGATGAATTCGAGCAGGTCAGCGGCCTTCCTTTTTCCGAGGATCAACGCCTTCAACTTCAATTCGACAATTTCGTAAAGAGCCACAAAGACTTTCTTGAAGAACTCATGAAAGAGCCGGCCAAACTGAAACTCTGCAGGACAATCATACAGTCCGAAAGATTCTGGACCAATCCGTATATAAAACGTATAGTATCAAAGTTGCTGCCTGCCGACCGGTAATGCCGGGACTACCGGGGAGCATGACGCAGAGCGAAGCCACATGGAGAACGCCACCCGTGCTAAGGCGGAGCAGGCTGTGTTGAATCGGAAAAAGGACATCACCCCGCAAGAAAGGACAGGAAGAGATGGAACCGGAACTGAGGGAACAGAATATCGGCGAGGTAGACCTTCAATACCTTTTTTATCAGGGTACCGGCCCCACGATCCTGATGCTTCACGCAACGGGATTCCTTCCCTGGTTATGGCATCCCGTCGCAAAGAACCTTGCACCTTCCTTCACTGTGATGGCACCCTATTTCTGTGATCACCGCGTGACGGAACCCGAAGAAGGAGGCCTGAACTGGATAACCCTCGCCGAGGATATCGCCCGCCTCTGCGAAGAACTCCATATCGAAGCCCCCCTGCTGGTGGGACATTCAATGGGCGCCACGGTGCTGACAATCGCCGACGCCCTCCACGACATCGGTGCAGGGGGTATCATTCTGATCGAACCGATTTTCCTGCCGCGGGACTTCTATGGCATCGAACTTCGCATCGAAGACCATCCCCTGGCATCAAAATCGATCAGGCGGAAAAATCACTGGGGCGACAGAGAGGAAGCCCTCAGTTACTTGCGGTCCCGCCCCCTTTTCAAGGAGTGGGACGAAGAAATGCTCGAGATCTATCTTGAGCACGGCATGTCCCCCGCGGAGACGGGCGGTCTGGAGCTGACCTGTTCACCCGCACGGGAGGCATCGCTTTTCATGGGCGGAATTCACTACGACCCCTGGCCGATCATCTCCAAAATCGAATGTCCCGTTCTTGTCCTGGAAGGCGAAAAGAGCGAAAATCGAAGCTACATAGACCTCAAGAAGGCCGCCTCTCTTTTTCCCCGGGGAACACATATGCTCATCCCCGGTGCGGGA
This sequence comes from uncultured Syntrophaceae bacterium, assembly GCA_964441165.1. Lineage (GTDB taxonomy): Bacteria > Desulfobacterota > Syntrophia > Syntrophales > UBA2210 > CAYTUH01. The sequence goes on along the minus strand of CAYTUH010000007.1, from coordinate 11,857 downwards.
CACCTTATTCCCATGGAACAGCCCGGGAAAATCACCGACATCATCATCACTTACTTCAAGGACCTGTAGTCAAAGATCTCCGTCTTTCTGCCGGTGGACCGGGGTTTGTCACACTGCTGCAATTTTCAGGGTCATTTTTTCTTAATCGTATAACCCCGCTTTGACGCCCATTTTTCCGCGGCACGGATGAGTTCCGGTTCATTACTGTTGAGACAGGCTTCCGTCATGAAGGCCGTCCCCCGCGATTCTATTTTTGTTATCAGTTCGGGCACCACATCCCTTCCTCCCGCCTCAAGCAATGCAAAGAGTGCGTTTTCCACGATTCGTGAATTCTTCCGGTCCATATCCTGCATCAGTATTCTTCTGGCATCACTCCAATCTTCCTTGAGTGCGGTAACGTCTCTCACCGCAACCAGCATATGAATACGTTCCCCTTCCGTACGGGGAGCCCAGCGGAGTTTCGACAGCGCCTCCGCCACCGCTCCCCCCGCCAACCAGTCCGGGAGATGGTTCACCAGGGCATCCACTGCCCCTTCGTCGCCGATCGCTCCCAGGGCCTCGGCGGAACGCTTTCTCACTTCCTGATCATTGGATTCAAGGGCCGCCACAAGTCCCTCGAGAGCCCTGCGATCACCGATGCCGCCCAAAATCATGGCCGCCTGACTTTGCACATGCGGAACACCTTCCCGCAATTCCGTTACGAGAGGTTCCACCGACGGTGCACCGATTTGCCGAAGTGTTTCCCCGATATCGTCCCGCACATCGGAATCCTTTTCCCGCATGGCCTCAACAAGCGGGATTACCGCTGGAGCGCCCGTTTCCACAAGTTTGTTCCATTCCTTCATGGCAAGCGCATACCGGATCCGTCCATCCTCCGACGGCGCCGTCCATCCTATTGCATCCAGTGCACGGGCGGCGGTGTTGCGCACTTCAAAGGCGGAATCCGACAGAAGTACATCCAGTTCATCCGCCCCCTCGGCGTCGCCGATTTTCCCGAGGGCTTCCGCCGCATTCTTCCGCACGCGGGCACTGGGATCTTTCAAAACATACCGAAGATGCTCCGCCGCCTCATTTACACCTATATTTCCAAGAGCCTCTGCCGCAGCCGCCCGGATGTATGAATTATTGTCTCCGTCAAGCAATGTTGCGATCAGCGGGTCCACCGCCTCTGACGGCGCTATTTTCCCGAGGGCTTTTGTCGCTTCTTCCCGCACCGTGCCGTCATGATCCTGCAGCGCTGCAATGAGCGGTTTCGTCGCCCGCCCATCCGCGATCATTCCCAGTGCCGTCGCCGCCTCTTTTCTGACACGGGTGCTGTCGTCCGAAAGGGCTGCGCAGAGGGCTTCCACCGCCCCGGCGTCACCAGCCTTCCCGAGCGCCCCGGCAGCTCCCTCACGAGCATAGGCGCTCCTGCCCGACAAGACCGCCACCAGCGGAACGACCGCACGGGAGCCATAGACTTCCAGTGCTGCCGCCGCTTCGGAGCGCACATCGCACTCCCGATCCTGCATGGCCCGTATCAGGGGTTCCAACGACCGTTCATCCCCCATTTCCCCGAGGACACCCACCGCTACCCTTCTCACATCGCATGCGTCGTCCTTCAAGGCACCATTAAGTGCAGGAATTGCCCGGGGATCACCGATGGCACTCAAGAGGTTGAGGGCGTCTTTCCGGATGTCGATATCGCTGTCATTCAGCAGTCTCTCCAGTGATTCCAGTGCGGCCGCTCCGAATGGTTTCACTCGGTCCCACTCCCGGAGAGCAATAAAAAAGTCGATCGACTCCTTCTCCATCCCGGGCCGCCATCCCGCACGTTCAAGCGCCCGGGCGGCCTCCTCCCGCACGTTACCATCACGGTCATTCAGCACGGCAATGAGATGCTTTTGTGCCGATTCTCCGAGGGCGGCCGCATTGGACCATTCCTTCCGTGCAATCATGAAGGCCGCCTTCTCTTCGCCGGTCTCGGGACGCCATGCCATCGATTCCAGGAGGCGGGCCGCGCGCTCGCGGATGAGACTGTTTTCGTTTGTCAAGGCCTCTGCCAGAGCATCCTCCGCCCTGCTCCCCATTTTCCGTAACGTCCCGTCCACACCTTTCCGCGTAACCTCATCATCGTATTTCAATGCCCTGATCAGGAACGGTATGGCCGAGGTTTCAAGACGTGCCAATTCTTCCCAGGCCTTGGACGCTACCAGATACCGAACCCGGTCCTGCCCATTTGTAGGACGCCATCCGATGGAATTCAGGACACCGGCAGATCCCTGCCGCACATTGGCATCGGAATCGGCAAGGGAATCGATGAGCAGCGGCGTCGTTTCCGCACTCATCGTCGTGATTGCTTGGACGGCGGCGTATCGCACGTCATATTCCTCGTCGCGCAGTGCCGCAACGAGGGGTGAGGCGGCCTGCTTGTCACCCAGGCGAGCCAGTGACCGGACCGCGTTTCTCCGCACCTCCCAGTATTCGTCTCTCAATGCCAGAACAAGCGGGTCGACGGCACGCAGATCACCAAGTGTCCCCAACACATCGGCGGCTTTTTTTCGAACATGGCGACTTCCGTTCTTCAATGCATCCATGAGCGGGTCTACCAGCCGGGAGTCCCTGTTTTCGCTCAACGCATCCACGGCTTCCGACCACGTAACGGGATTGTCCGACCGCAGGTCGTTGAAGGGATCGTGCACGCAGGAGACGCATAGGATGCAAGTCAGGATAGAGAACATGGACACAACCATGCCCAGAGTGAGACGATTTTTCGATATGCTCATACAAACCCCCTGAATGGAAAGATTCGGCAGGTCGCCGCAAGGCGATTCCCTTGCTCGTCACCCCTGCACCCTCTTGGATCACACGGACACAGTCTTCCCCGTCATCCGTCGACTGACAGGATGAACGTGGTCTTCATGCATGATCGCGGGAAGGGTTCAAAGCGGACTGTTAAATTGATGCGGTACCGCCCGGAAGGGCGATGTGATCCTGTTACAACCTTGATTCAAGATATGCAAGGAACAGCTGGTACTTTTTATTCCTCGGATTATAACTGAGTGCCTTTTTCATGTCCGCCACGGCCTGGCGGAGGTCCCCCTTCATTTTCCATGCAATACCGCGGTTGTAATAGGCATCGGCAAAATTGGGATTGATGTCAAGCGCCCTCGTATAATTTGCAATCGCTTCGTCAAGATACCCCTTCACTCTCATGGCAACCCCGAGATTGTTATAGGCGTGTGCATGGTACGCATCAACTTCGAGGGCTTCCTTATAATTCCTGATCGCTTCCCCGAGGTCCCCTTTCATTTCACGGGCGACACCGCGGTTATTGAGATAATCGGCATTAAGAAGATCAAGACCCAGAGCCTTGTTGTAGAATGAAATGGCCCGTCCATGATTGCCCTGCATCCCGTAAATCACTCCGCGATTGTTATAGCTTGCAGCCATGAGAGGATTGATTTCAATTGCCCTGTTGTAATCGGCAATGGCCCGTTCCAGGTCACCTTTCATTCTCCAGGCAACCCCGCGGTTATTGTATGCGCCTGCATGATCGGGGTCCATTTCAAGGGCCTTGTCATAGCAGGATACTGCACGATCGAGATCGCCCCGTTTCCGCCATTCTATTCCCAGGTTGTTATACTCGTCGGCTGAACTCAGCGACACGGAAGGCAAGGTAAGCGACGTGGCCGGTTTCGAAGAACAACCGGTGATCAGAAACAGGATGATCAGAAGAAATACTGCTATTCCCGCATATCGTCTTTTCATTGCTTTAGCCCTCAAGGCACCTCTGTAAATCAATTTCATCATAAAATCAACAGTAAAAAAGATCTCAATCGACATGACAAACCCCGGGGAACAACAGCATCTCCGGAAAGTGCCTCATGACGGATGCATTGCCGGGTCCTCATCTCGTCAATCAATTTCCCTGTTCTGACATCAACGGCGTGCATGAGGGAAATACCGGAGGAGATGCCGGTGATTCTCACCCGGCGGAAAAGCTTTTTCCGCCGGACCTTCGTCAAAGTCACCTTGAAGGGGTCCCTCAACCTGTGATAGGGTGCATGCCGAGAAAAGGAAGAAATAACAGGAATTGTTGTGGCAAAGGAAAAAGTTCCCTCGACACCGGCAATACGGTTGCTGAAAGAAAGAGGGGTGGAGTTCATCCCGCATTTTTATGCCTACGAGGATCGCGGCGGCACAAAGGTGGCCTCACGGGAATTGGCAATCGAAGAACATCAGACCGTCAAGACGATCGTCATGGAAAATGAAACGAAGGAGCCCTTCATCATACTGATGCACGGAGACAGGGAAGTTTCGACCAGAAATCTTGCCCGGGAGACCGGCGCAAAGACGATTCGCCCCTGCGATCCGAAAGTCGCCCAGAGGCACACGGGATACATGGTGGGGGGGACCTCCCCCTTCGGCACCCGGAAGCGGATGATGATTTACATGGAGGAGAGCATTCTGGAAAGTGAGCGGATTTTCATCAACGGCGGACGACGCGGCCTGCTCATTGAAATGAGACCCTCAGAACTGGTAAAGATCCTGAACCCGGTGATGGTAAGAGTCGGATATTAAGGACATGGAGGTCATGCCATGGACAGTCGTATAGTACCCTGTCCCCGTTGCGGGACAAGGAATCGCATACCGGAAGACCGTCTTCACCAGAAACCTTTATGCGGGAGATGCGGCATTCATTTGCCGATAGAAGACTCACGCACCCATCCCCTGTCGATTACCGACGCCTCCTTTGAGCGGGAGGTGCTTTCCGACAGAGGCATCGTACTGGTCGATTTCTGGGCACCCTGGTGCGGACCCTGCCTGCATATGGCGCCCGTGCTGGAGGATCTTGCCGCCGGCTATGCGGGAAAGATCAAGGTTGCAAAAATTAACGTCGACGAAAACCCCCTCTCCGCCTCGCGCTATGACACCCGGAGCATCCCGACACTCCTTCTCTTTAAAAAGGGGAAACTGGTCGACAGACTTGTCGGCGCCTTGCCGCGTGCAGAAATCGAAAAACATATCGTGCCCTTATTGAAGTCATGAGAGTTCAATTCACCGTCGAATTTACCGGCCGTAGCGCTCCGAAGGACAGTCGCATCGCGGAACTCAGCGAATGGTGCGGCATATTTCATCGTTACGATCTCACTCCGCCCCATGAAGGATCTTCGCTGGGCAATCTTAGTTTCAGGTTGAAAAATGCCGAAAATTCCTTCATAATTACTGCATCTCAGCTTGGGTTGAAAGAGTGCCCTGCTGAAGATGCCTTTGTCGCGGTGAATGATTGCAATATGGAAACAGGTACTGTCTATGCCGAAGGGTTGCGGAATCCTTCATCGGAAAGCATGCTGCACTATTGTATCTACCGGGAACGGAGTGACGTGAACGCTATCTTTCACGGCCACTCCGCATTGATCCTCGAAGCGGCGGAACGCCTCTCTCTTCCCGTGACCCGCCGGGAAGAACCTTTCGGCACGATGGAACTCGTTCATCGCGTTTCCGAAATACTTGACGACCGCACCTTTCTTGTCATGAAAAATCATGGGTTCCTCGCGCTGGGTCAGGACATGGCCGCGGCAGGAAAGAGGACGCTCCAGGTATATGAACGGGCGGGCGGACGTTTAATGCCGACACATTCACACCACCGCGAAACGTAAAGAAGTGACTATGACCGATACCAATTTTTTCAATATTTACAATCACGGCTTTATCAGAGTGGCCCTCTGCTCCCCCGAGGTGCGGGTATCAGACCCCGCGTTCAATGCGAAGAGTACCGTCGGCCTGACTCGCAAGGCCGCTGACAACAATGCCGTTTTCGCCCTTTTCCCCGAATTGGGATTATCGGCATACTCGAACGAAGATCTGTTCCACCAGGACGCCCTGCTCAAGGGAGTACTTGATTCCATAGAATACGTTGCAGAGGCAACGGAACACCTCAATATTATTCTGGTTATCGGCGCACCGCTGCAGGTCGATTCGTTTCTTTTCAACGGTGCCGTCGTACTCTATCGCGGAAAGATCCGCGGTGTGGCCATCAAGTCCTATCTCCCCAATTACAGGGAATTTTACGAAAGTCGTCAGTTCAGCCCCGCCGAGGATGCAAGTTCCCGCACCATCAGTATCTGCGGCCAGAAGAATATCCCCTTCGGCGCAAACCTGCTCTTTAATGTCGAGAATTTCCGTCACTTCACATTTTTCATCGAAATATGCGAAGACGTCTGGGTACCCATCCCGCCGTCAAGTCTCGCCTCTCTTGCGGGGGCCACGGTAATAGGCAATCTCTCGGCATCGAATATAGTCGTCGGCAAATCGGAATACCGGCACATGCTGGTCGCAAGTCAGTCAGCCCGTTCCATATCGGCATACCTCTACACCGCGTCGGGATATGGTGAATCCACCACCGATCTGGCCTGGGACGGCCATGCCATGATTTATGAGAACGGCACATTCCTGGCAGAGTCGGAACGGTTTTCACGGGACCCCCAGATCATATACGGAGATATCGACCTTGACCGAATCGCTCAGGACCGGATGAGGATTACGAGCTTCAGTAAGAATGCACGAATATTCAAAGAGGAATTGTCTCACTTTCGAACGATCTCCGTCGCAATCGAGCAACCGGAGGAACCTATCCTGCTCACACGAGAGTTTTCGCGGTTCCCCTACATACCGGCCGATCCGGGCAAAAGGGACCTCCGCTGCTATGAAATCTACAACATACAGGTACAGGGCCTGGCGAAGCGGATGCATTCATCGGGAATCGACAACCTCGTCATCGGTATATCGGGAGGTCTCGACTCCACCCACGCACTCATCGTTGCGGCCCGGACGGTGGACCTCCTCGGTCTTCCCCGGTCCAATATCAAGGCCTACACCATGCCCGGATTCGCCACCTCCGATATGACATACCAGAATGCGATGAACCTGATGAAGGCTCTCGGCGTGGAAGCCAATGAAATCGACATACGGCCGAGCTGCATGCAGATGTTCAAGGATATCGGACATCCCTTTGCCGAGGGCAGAAAGGTTTATGATATCACCTTTGAAAATGTCCAGGCCGGGGAACGGACGTCTCACCTCTTCCGTATCGCCAACTTGAGAAAGGCTCTCGTGGTGGGAACAGGCGACCTGAGCGAACTGGCACTTGGATGGAGCACCTACGGCGTGGGCGACCACATGTCCCATTACAACGTCAATGCCAGCGTACCGAAGACCCTCATCCAGCATCTCATACGCTGGGTCGTGCGGTCCGGTCAGTTTGATGACGCAACGGGGAACATTCTCACTGAAATACTCGACACGGAGATCAGTCCGGAACTGATCCCCGGAGACCGGAATGATACACCGGCGCAAAAAACCGAGGAAACCATCGGCCCCTATGAACTTCAGGATTTCAACAACTATTACATAACCCGCTACGGCTATCTTCCCACGAAAGTCGCTTTCATGGCATACTGCCTGTGGCACGACAAAACGAAGGGCGACTGGCCCGACATACCCGATGACCGGAGAAATGAGTACGGCATCGGCGACATCAAGCGCTGGCTGAAGGTATACCTGTACCGGTTTTTCAAAATCAGTCAGTTCAAACGGAGCTGTATTCCCAATGCACCGAAGATCGGTTCCGGGGGATCGCTTTCGCCGCGGGGCGACTATCGGGCCCCCAGCGACAGCGAAGCGACGGTGTGGCTGGACAATGCCGAAGGAATACCCGATGAGGACAGGAAATAATGAGAAAGCCCTCTTACAGCGACTTCGACGCGACTGAATTATACTGTCCCCGATGCAGGATGGCGGTACCGGTAAGGAAAAGGTTGCTGCTGGTCCTTGCGAACGGTGACAAGTATGATTATGTTTGCAGCAGGTGCGGAAGTTCGCTTGGAGATAAGATGGATCATCAGGAAAACAATTTTACTGAGCTTATCAAATAGAAAGGGAAAGGAGTAGATGATGAAAGAACAAAAATACGTATCGGGACAATACTGCATAGACATCTGTTGCCCAGTACACGAAGAGCTGAAAAGTCTCGAAGGTGACGAATACGTCAACAAAAAGAATGAATTGTGCGCGGATTGCGCGACGTGGAAGTTTTACGCCTGGCTCAGGGACAACAATTGGCGAATTGTCAAGACCGTCCCCGAAATGTCGGCCAAATCACTGGCCGCAGCGATCAAGGGGATTGATCCCGTCCGCGTCGAGGATCTCACGATGGATGAAATTCTCTGCCTGTAGATTTCTTCGATAGGATGGTTGCGTGCTGATGATGCAGACATCACTCTCAATTACATGAGCCGGCATGCACAAAAAAAGCCATGGCAAGAGACCATGGCTTTTTTGCATCCACAACCGGTGACGGCGGAGCCATCACCGCCCTATGATGTAGCGATAGGGATCGACATCTTCCCGGAGAATTCGCAGTTCATCATCCGTGGGAGCGTGGGTTTCCACGATCCGTGACGCCTTCAAAAGCTCGAAACCGCAGTTTTCCTGCACATTCGCTTCGGAATATCCCGGATTGATGGATATAATTCTCATCCGCTTTGTACCGGGCTCAAAGTCCATCACCGCCATGTTGGTAATGATCCGATAGGGTCCGGAATCGAGGGAAAGACCGGACTTTTGACGAGAATCACCGCCTTCAAGCCAGCCGGGAGTGGTAATATATGAACATCGCTCAACGAATCTCTTACTGTCCTGGGGTGTCATCACCATGGTCCGCCAGGCAAAGGACGCAAAGTCATTTGCACCGCCGCTTCCGGGAAACCGTACCTTCGGCTTCTGATGGTCATCCCCTATGCGGGTCGAGTTCAAATTCCCGTACATGTCGATCTGCGCGCCGCCGAGAAAGGTGTAATCGAGCATTCCCCGGCAGGCCGTTTCCATGATTTCGCACATTCCGCTCGCCATGACCGCCTTCCAGCAGGTTCGTGAATCACCCACCGAAATCGGCATCTCAGGAAGTATCGGTGCGACACCGCCCGCTTCAAACATGATTAATAAATCAGGAGCGTGGGTCTTCTGGGCAAGCATTGCCGCTGCGCAGGGCGCGCCGGTACCGACACCGACCGAAGCTCCGTCTTCCAGTTCCCGCGCGGCCACGCAAATCATCAATTCCATTGTGTTGTAATCTGCCATGAGCTCCTCCTCCCTCACGCCTTGTTATTAATAACCATCAATTCTTTGTGTCTCAGTTTCCACATCTTTTCCATACCGCCGTTGGCGCGCAGATAGTCGAAATGATCCCTGCAGTTGAATATGTTTTTATCAAGGAATTTTTTGAATGCCTCAGGGTCTCTCTCCACTTTCAGCCACTCCATGAGATGTTCCTCATCGGAAAAATATTCACCGTACATGTTTCCGGGATAACTCCCGTAGGGAACCTCGCAGACCGCGTCAACGAGGTAATAGGGAATGACGGTATATGTTGGTTCTTCGCGAATCAGTTCATTGGGAACAATCCGTTCCGCCGTGATAATGAGCCGCTTCGCGGCACGGGCCAGATCAATATCGGAGACGGTGATGCCACGGATCCTGCAGTTTCCGTAGATATCGGCCTCATGCACATGGATAGCCGCCACATCGGGATAGAGGGCGGGCATCAGGACATAATACTGTCCCGTGAAGGGACACTTGATTTTCTTGGCGCCACTGTAATGAAAGGTGTCCGTTCCGAGGACGTTTCGCGTCGGCACAAAGGAGACACCCATGGCCGCCGCCTTCAGGCGTGCCGACAGTGAGTAATTGGTCCATTCGCACACTTCTACATCGCCGCTTTCCATGTACTTCCGTGCATTGAAAGACATGCCCCGTGCCTCAAGCCCGATAATATAGGCAATATCGCACCGGTTAAAGACCTTTCCGGCACAGAGTATCTGAAAGTCATGAGTAGAGGTGTGCCCGGCAAATCCCATGTTTCGCCTTCCATGCCGTACAAGTTCATGACAGACGGCCGTGGGAATCCTGTTGGCACCGAAGCCCCCGATGGTAAGATAATCTCCGTTGTTCGTGAACTTTTCAACGGCCTCCTTGACGGACATCAGCTTGCTTTCCATTTTTCGCGATTTTTTTCTGAAGATCGCCCGAGCCTTGTCGGCATCGGGATCTGTAAAGAGCTTTCCAACACCCTGTTCGATCACATCCACAACTCGTTCCTCCTTTTCTCGGTATTGAAAGATCCACCTGCGTTCTGAACATCGTACATTGACTTTTTTTGACGCGGTTCTTCGGAACCTGCTGTCGTTTCCTTTGGTACGGATTTAAAAAGGCCAGGCAAAAACCAACACCTGTGAAGATTGTGAAAAGTCGTGAGGCGCTGTCTCACCTTTCATTCCCATCCCGGTGTCGGCATGATGCAAATTATAAAAAAAAAATTGACTTGTCAATCAATAATTGAGCTTTGCCACAACAAAGTGGGCATGCTTTTGTTATAATTAGATTAATTATGAAAGGCTTCGTTCCAGATTTCCCGTTTTCCATGAGACGGGCAGGCAAAAAAGAAAATCCGCCTCGAACGAAGCGGATTAACGGCATGCATTTCATGATGACACGATAAGGTGAAGGCCCTTTGCGGAAGACTATTTCTTTTTATTCAGGGCGTTCCGTAATTTATCGCCCAGTGTCCCCAGGGGGGGGGCTTCGGGACCCGGACTCTTTTCATCGGAAAAGACCAGTGAACTCTGACGCTTACCGGTTCCGCCTTCGTAATACTCGCCAAGGACCTCCCTGCTGTGTATATCCTCGTGACAGTAGACGCAGAGGTTCTCCCAATTGCTTCCATCGGGGGGATTATTGGAATGATTGCCGTCTTTATGATGCACCGTCAGCAGGTGCCTGTTTGAATGGTTGAACTCCCGTCCGCATCGACCGCAGATCATGCCGTGAATAGCCAGGGAGCGCTCACGGTAATCTTCTCCTGGAGGTTTTTTCATCCCTTCCTTTATTTCCCGCACGACCTCATGCACCGATTTACCGCTCGTGGTGCGGTCTCGTTTCACGTTTGCCTGCACCCGGTTTCCCCGTTTGCTGAAGGTAAGTCTTGCCATTCTCCCGTAGTTTCCTTTCTTCGACATGATGGATCATTTTTAACAGATCTTTCTCTTTTTGCAAACGAATTCAACGATCCCCTCCCTTCGTCATGGAACGGCAGGCCGGTGAAATCATAAATTGACGGATATTCTCTCCTGTGGTACTGATGCCATAAATCACCTCTAAGGACAAATCATGATATTAGGAATTGATGTCGGGGGAACCCACACGGATGCCGTTCTTTTGGACAGTTTCGCCGTCCGGAGAAAAGCCAAGGTGCTCACCAATCAGGAAGACCTCCTCGATTCCCTTCTGAAAGTCACGGAAGAAATTCTTGGTGATGACGGACCTGACGTTCTTGACAGGGTTGTGCTCAGCACCACCATGTCGACCAACGCGATCGTTCAGGGCAACACGAGCAGAGTGGCCATGATACTGGCAGGCGGCCCGGGCCTTTCTTCCGAAATGCTCGCCATCAGCGACGACACGCATTTCGTTTCGGGATACGTCAATCACCGGGGGATAGAAGCAGCGCCGGTTAATCGCGGCGAAGTGGAACGAATCCGGACACAACTGCGGGAAGAAGGCATCAATCACCTGGGGGTGGTGGGGAAATTTTCCACCCGTGACCCGAAGATCGAAAGGGATATCGCCGACATCTTCGGGGACGATTTTTCTCACATATCACTGGGACATCGCATGTCGGGAAATCTGAACTATCCCCGGCGGATTGCCACGACCTATCTCAACGCGGCGATCTGGGACATCTATAATTCTTTCATCAAGAACATTACCCGTTTCGTCGGGAGATTCACCGAGGGGCAGATTTGGCACAAAGTTCATGAGC